>JAGNWT010000104.1 GCA_017985935.1 Anaerolineales bacterium
AACTCAGCGGTTTTATTAGGCTGATCGCTGCGGGTTGCGATATCTGCCTGGGCAATGATCCCACGGATACGTCCGTTTTCATCCACAACGGGCAGACGGCGCAGTTGATGTTCAGCCATTATGTCCAACGCTTTTTGCAGATCGTCATCCGGGTGACAGGTTACGATATTACGCGACATCAGGGTTTCGATTTTTCTGGTCTTGGAGTCGAGCCCTTGCGCCACGATCTTCAAGGTTAGATCCCGGTCGGTCACAATGCCGATCAGCTTTTTACCCTCTTCGTTCTCGATCACCGGGATGGAACCGATATTCCCGCTCTTCATCAACTCTGCCGCTTTCAAAGCGGAATCATTCGGCAGGCAGCAAACAGGGTCTTTGGTCATTACTTCATGACATTTTTTCATAAGGCTTCTCCTTCAGGTTTAAATGATTTGGCGGCAGGGTTCTACCGTAAATAGCCAAGGATCAATAGCACGAGCAAAATAATAAAGATCGTATACATGATCAAAATCTCCTTTCTTGAATGCCTGTCTATAAAAGCCCAAGCAGTTTAAAAATAATGAGGATCACCACGATGACGAGCAAAACATGAATAACATTGCCGCTGCGTGGAAATCCAGCGAACACGTTCGGACCGAAATATCCGAGAAGCCATAGTACGAGCAGAATTACGATGATCCAGGTTAGCATGTGATATCTCCTTTTTTTGTCTGGTAGTTCTATATCCATACTACAATGAATACACCCCGGTGACATCCATCAGCCGGGGTGTATTATTATCCGCCACTTGGGGGAGGGTTCTCCGGCCTGAAATGTCCGCCCGGCGGCATTCCTTCATGTCTGGTCGTGCGCTTTACTCCACAGGCTGGGTGAACACAGCCGGAACACAAGTGAAGCCAATACCCAACGAATAGGAGTCCTTCACACCATCTTGATTCGGGTTGAAACTGCCTGAGGCGTCAAGCAGGTCAAGGTCCGGAGAGACCGCCAGCATGAGCAAGGGGTTGCTTTCAAATTCTTCGATGCTGATGATCCCATTCCTGTCTGTGTCAAAGATCGGCAGAAGCGTGCCGGCTACGGTTTCGTCTGATTTGATCACCTGATCCAGACCGGCCAACAGAGCGGGAAGGATCTTGCCGCGGAATTCCTCAACAGACAGCCCCCCGCCCAACTTGCCATTGGCGCAGCCGTTGGCAGTGACATCTGCCTCAAGATACACCCCGCTCAATTTCACATCGACCATTTGTCCCAGCAAATACATCTGGACGCGGGCGCTGCCCGGTCCACCGATGAAATGTCCATTCGTAAGCGAGCCGACGATCGGAGCGATGACAGGCGCGTCGGTATCGACTGTGAACTGGTCGGTGCCATCGAATTTGGGCATCACCTGGGGTTTATGCCCCAGGAAGAACGACCACGAGACACTCTTATCATTCAATGGATCGCTCGCCTTCAAAATATTAAGCGAGACGATCTGCCCATCCATCACGGCCTGATCAAGGGTCGATTGCAATTCAATTCCCTGAGACGCCGATGTGAGCAGGGTCAACAGGTCACCGAACTTGTTATCGCGGCTGTTTTGTAAATCACCATCGAGGTTGAACGCGAACTCCTTTGTCTGTTCCTGCGTAGTCGGGATCAGAAACCTATTGGCGGCAAAGAAATATTGCGTGCCTGTGGTGGGAAGGGGTTGAAGGGTCGGCGTTGGCGCGGGCCTCGGCAGTAAAGTATTACAGGCGGTCAGCAGAATAAAAACCAAAACGCCATTCGCAATGGCAACAAAATAATTTTTCACTTTCATGGCAGGTCTCCTTGTATGTCTCAATTCACGGTCGGCACGATACACGGTCCATCTGTGCGCATACTTCATCATAGATAAAAAATTATCCGGCCGCATCCCTCGGGTGGGGAGTTTTTTTCTAGTCTGCATGGGGGAGGATGTTTTTTAGCGGCGCACCAACAGGAGCGTTTTGTGGTTCTGCCGGCAACAACGGCTCGGCCTTCTCAAGCAGCTTCGCCAGCCGATCCATGCTGCTCACCACCAACAGCGGAGGGGACTCATCCATGGCTTCGATCAGAACGGATAAATGCGCCTGCCGCTCTTGAAGGTCCGAAATGCGGATCGCAGTCTCGGAAGTGATACGGCTGCTCACCAACAGATTCCACAGAATCAGGCACACGGCAGAGACAGGCGGTGCAACAAGAATGCCGGGCAAGCCAAAGGCATCTGCCATGGCCAGCATGATCACCAGCGTCAAAATGGGGTTATCCCATTTGCGGTTGAAAAGCACAGGCTCAACCCATATTTGCAGAGCGACCAAAACGATCAGCGTATACAGAACCGTGAACACGCCAAGCGGACCACTGGTCAACAACCCCAAAATCAGCGGGGGAAGCAGCGCGAGAGGCGCGCCCGCAACCGGGATAAGCCATGCCAGCGCGCCCATCAAAGCCAGCAGGGCCGGGAATGGAGACCCCAACAGCCAGTACCCGATCCCCAGGAAAAGGAAGGCGATCAGGCTTTGAGCCACCTCACTGCGAATGTAAGCCCCGAGGTCAGGCTCGATCGTGCGCCAGATGTCTCGGGCTTGTTTCCTCTGTCCCGATGGAAGAAGCGAAAGCCACAGCCGCTCAAAGTGGATCTGGTTCACGCTCCAATACGCACCCAAGAAAAAGATGACGAGGGCGTCGCTCATGAAGCTGCCAACGCCCTGCGTGAATCCGAGAAGGACCGGCAAAACTAGCTGCCCCTGATCACCGGTGAATGCTTTCAGAAGATTTTCTGAAAAGGAGGACCAGGCAGGCAGCAACTGTTGAAGCATGCCGCCTTGAAGCCAGACCGGCGTTGGCCATGTGCTCCGCTCCGATAAGATCCCGGTCAACTGCTGGATGTCAACGAGGATGAATTTACCGACAAGAAAGAATAACAGGCTGAATGTTCCCAGCCCGATCACATAAAGGATGACCCAAAATATGCGCGCCCAGAATCCACGCCTCACCCAATGGCTGACAAATGGGCGGACCGCAGCTGCGAGCGCAAGTGAAATAAAAACATAAATGATCACCATGCGAAATTGCCACACCGCGACCAATGCCAGCAGGGTGGTCATGATCGCAACGCCGAATATGACCAGTTGTTTCGTCACGGTGAATCCGATGTATTGGTCTGAGCCAATAGCCGGTCGAGATCGGTGGTGATGGTCTCGATCTCATCCATCACCTGATCGATCTGCTTGACGTGCAGGCGCGCCCCGCCTTTTTTGATCCGCGCCTGCTTGCGGAGGTCGTTGGCCAGATCCTGCGCCTCATACCGCAATCGGCTGGCATGATCGCGCCCTTCGGCAACATCCTGATCGGCTTTGGTTGGATAAAAGACAAAGTGATTGAGCAATAGCTGGGCGATGGCCGCGATGGGAATTGCCATCAACGCCCCGGCAATTCCAAACAGCGAACTGAAGGCAAAAAAAGACAGAAGCGTGACAAACGGGTTCACGCCCACCGCTTTTCGCATCACCCGCGGCACAAGCAAACTATTCTCCAATTGCTGAATAACGACCGTTGCCACGATCACCCAGATCAATTTTTCAGGCCCAAGAGCCAATGCCACAAAAGCCGCAGGGACTGCCCCCAACAGCGGTCCGATCATGGGCACCGCTTCCAGCATGCCTGCAATGAGCGCCAACACCAGGGCGTTGGGCAGCCCGATCAGCAGGTAGGCGATCAACGCCATCACGCCGATAATCAGGCAAAGGACTCCCTGCCCGGCAATAAAAAAGCCAACCTTGGATTCCATCGCGGCAAATAATTCCTTGATGCCTTCGCGTTGATCTTGCGGAATCAGCATCAAGACCGACTGAATAGCCCGCGGTCCATCAAGGATCCAGTAAAAGACCAGGATCAAGGTCACGATCGCAGTGAAGATGCTCTGGGTTGCCGTGGTTGCGTATCGCCAGGCCTGCTCGGCAGAGGCGATCATTTCCAGCCCGGTTTGCTGCCCGGGCTGCAGGTTCGGCAGTGCCGAAGGCAGTAATTTGCTTATTCTCGAAACCAGGGGATCGGAATATCCGCCCAACCACTGGCGCAGACTTTGATAGTAATCGGGTATTGCGGCGGCAACCGTTGCGCCTTGCTCAAGGAGCAGGGGGAACACCAACAACACAAAACCAACGAACAAAGCGAGCGTTACAAAATAGATCAGGATGATCCCGGCTACCCTGGGAAGCCCGCGTTGGTGAAGCCAGACCACGGCAGGTCTGATCACGGTTCCGATCACAATGGCAATAAATAAGATGAACACAACCTGATAAAAACGGTAAAGAAGCCAGAAACCGAAGATAACGGAAACAAAAATCAGGGTCGCCCCCACGACCCTGCGAAATGTCCAATCATACGGTTGCGCTGGTGATGAAATAGTCATTGTCTGGCTTTTCTCTGCGGTCAAAAATCTGAGTTCACTTGGGAGCTACGGTCACATTCTGAGCGAGAGTGCAGAGAGTAGTGCTGCCTGAGACGATCGCCCAGGTGGTGTTGTAGATCCCGGGATCGCCCGGGGCGATCATATCCACGGTGATCTGTCCGCTTTCGCCATTTTTGATGGTTTGAGAAAAGTCGTAGCCATTTTGCTCGCGCATCTTTGCGCCGCTGACAAATATGTAATCGACCGAGTCTTCACCCCAATCTTTTCCGCTGACGTTCTTGACGGTCCAGACGGCATCAAAACTGTCGAGTGCGGTAACCGCCCTGTTGGGAGCGGTGATCGTCACGATGCAGAAATCTCCGCCAGACTGCACGGTCGCAACCGGGGTGTTCACAACCGCCACGGGTGAGTTGGTGACCGCGACCCAGATCGCCTGCCCAAACAGCATGCCTTTGTCGTTTTGAAACTGCCAGAAACCTTGATAGGTCGCCGGATCGATGGGAGCTGTGAGCGTTACGCTCAGGTCAACGGTTTGACCAGAGGTCACATTCCCCGGGATGCCGATGGATGATCCGCCCATTTGCGCCGCAGTGACATTGCCATAGGCATAGATCAGGCGGTAGTTGGGGGTCCATGTGCAGGTGCCGGTATTCTTAATGCGCCAGGTCTTGATAAATTTTTCTCCCGGATTCACGAACGGCGGGTTCTTCATGTTGTTGTCGCCATAGGTGATATCCGCGATGAATTTCATTCCATCCACGCAAACGGGGGGAGGCGCAACTGTGGGAACAGGGAAGATCAAAGAAGCGGGCGCAATGGGAGTGGATAAAAGCCCGGCCACATCATTTTGAAGATAGTCCTGGATCAATCGCAAGATCGTCCCGTCTGTGAGCATTTCATCCATCACGCGATCGATCTCTGCCTTTAAGCGCGGAGTTCCCAATCGCATCGCGATCGCAAGGTCCTGTTTATGGAAGCCGTTGCCAACCACACGCAAACCATGCTGGGCGCTGTAGTAGCTCGCGGTGGCTTCACCGAGAAGCACAACATCCACCCGGTCCTGGAGCAAATCCGAAATGGATTCATCGGTCTGCATGTACCTGAACAACTTATCAGGGCTCATCAGCCCGGTATCGATCAATAAACTTTGCACCATCTGTTCATGCACAGTACCGCGCCGCACACCCACCCGCAAACTCGCAAGCTGGTTGAAGTCGCTGATGCCGGTCACCGGTCCATCGTCTCTTGCCAGCACGGCCACCTGATTAACATAATAGATCGGCGAAAAAGACATCAGGGCGGTGCGCTCGGGGGTGATCGCCATGGCAGCCACAGCCAGATCGATCTGGTTGATCTGCAATGCACCGGGGAGTCCCTCAAACGCGTAATTCTGGATCTCCACAGGGATCTGCAAACGGCGGCCGATCTCTTCGATCATGGCGATGTCAAAACCAACCACTTTGAAGTTTGGATCGACCGAACTAAAAGGCGGATAATCCCACGATGTGCCCACCACGATCTTTTGATCGGCTATGATCCGATCCCAAACATCATCGCTCATTGGAGCGGGGCTTGTCGCGCTCGGAGCAAGGATAACGGTCGGCATGGAAATCACCGGTTGTGTAGGCGCGGCCGGCACTGAGCAGGATGCGAGCATGCTCACAATGAGCAGAATTGGAAAAACCCTTAGAAATATCGATTTCATATAATCTCCTTGATCAAAACACTTTAACAAATAACCACCGGCGCCATTGGGAACGAAAGATCAACAGCCGTTCAATGGTGCCAAGTTCAGCATACAATACACATTCCCCCGCTGCATCCGTCGGACTGGGAGTTTTATTCTCCGCCACGTGGGGGAGAGAGTTTGTTTTTTTCCAAAGGGAATTTCGCCGAAGGCCGGCAACTGACCAGTCCTTCATCTGCTCAAAAATGCGCCGCCCATGGACAGATTCACAATGGACTCTTTGAGTGTGGGATAATATCGCCAGAAAAAGGGAGAAAGCCATGAAAAGACCCCTCGCCATCTCCAAGACCGATTTCAAAACCGCTCAGGAATGCCGCACCAAGTTGTATTACCGCATGCTCAAGTACCCATCCAATTCAGATGGGGATGCCTACATGGACCTGCTCGCCAAAGGCGGCTATATGATCGGCGCCATCGCCAGCCTGCTCTTTCCCGATGCCGTTCAGGTATTCGAGCCAGACCACGAGAAGGCGGTGAAGCTCACAGAACAACACATCCAAAAAGAAAATGTCATTCTGCTCGAAGCCGCTTTCGAGAGCGGTGGAAAATTTGCCCGCCCCGATATCCTCATCAAACAGGGCAGTCACCTGACCCTGATCGAGGTGAAAGCCAAGTCGTTTGATTCAAGCGAGCCGAATCTCTTCCGCAATAAAAAGGGGAACATCACGCCCGCCTGGCAGCCCTATCTCGAAGACATCACCTTTCAGGCGCTCATCCTGCGCGAACTCTTTCCAACGTTCAGGCTGACCTGCGAGTTAATGATGCCCGACAAGTCGCGCACCACTTCCATTGATAACCTGCACTCGCTCTTCGTGTTCGATCAGATCGCAGAGGATGAGAGCGGCTACCCTCGCGCGCGATTCTCCTTCACCGGGGATGTGGAGCAGTTACGAAGAGATCACTTCCTCAGCCGCGTCAATGCGGACCGTGAAGTGGACGAGCTGATGCCCGCAGTCACTGCCGCCGCCGACGAATATCTGCAGAGCATCAATCCGTTGAGGAAGATCCCTGTGCAGATCTCCTTCTCCTGCAAGGATTGCGAATACCGCGTGGAGGATGATTTGAGCCCAAACGGTTTTCGCGAGTGCTGGGGCGAGCTGGCAGACCCCAAGCCGCACATCCTTGACCTGTACTTTGGCGGATCAGTGACGAAGGTCAATGAACTGATCGCACAAGGCAGAACCCTTTTGCACGACCTGCCCGAATCTGCTTTGGGGAAGAAAGACGGTTCACTGGGCAGCAGAGCCAGCCGTCAGTTGATTCAGATCCGCAACACCAGAGAGAACACCGAGTGGATCGATCCCGCGCTGGGCGGTACCCTCGCATCCCTCCCATATCCCCTGCATTTCATCGACTTTGAGACATCAGCACTGGCGGTGCCGTATCATGCCGAGATGCATCCTTTTGAGACCGTGGCGTTTCAGTGGAGCTGTCACACCATCTCTGCCCCGGGCGCGGAACCCAGACACACCGAGTGGATCAATCTCGATTCCGCATTTCCAAATTTTGCTTTCGCCGAGTCGCTGATGGAGCAACTGGGACGGGATGGCACGGTCTTCATGTGGGCAACGCACGAGAATACCACCCTGACAGAAATTTTACGGCAGATGGACGGAAGGTATAAAAATGATGAGCTGAGGAAGTGGCTGGAGTGGCGGATCGCCAACCGCATGGTGGATATGAATCAGTTGACCTTCGATCATTACTTCCACCCGATCATGAAGGGACGGACTTCGATCAAGAAGGTGCTCGACGCGGTTTGGCAGACCAATGCCAAACTACGGAAGCGTTTTCCTTCCTATATAAAAGAAGAGAACGGGAAGATGCTTAGTCCGTACAAGTCTCTGCCGCCGCTCACGATCGATGGAAGGGACGCATCCGTTCAGGAAGGGACCGGCGCGATCGCAGCTTATCAGTCCATGTTGTACGGACCTCACAAGTCAGACTTGAATATCCGCGGACAGTGGAGACGCCTGCTCCTACAATATTGCGAATTGGATACCCTGGCAATGGTGATGATCCATTTGCATTGGGCAGAGAAACTTGGACTTGACCAAATACATCAATGACAAATAATATTACGATTCACAATATTTCTCAAAATCCAAAGCTGGCAGATTTGTGGTCCACCAGAAAATGTACAATGCGTGTCCATAGGGTGCTTCGCGAGGGCAAGGGGATCAGTCTGGAACACAACAGACAAACTACACCTACACGGGACAATACAGTGACAGTTACATTAACTTGCTCTGGTACAACTCCCGGCACTACGACCCCGAACTCGGACGTTTCATTCAACCTGATTCCATTGTACCTACCTCTGGCATCACAAGGCACGCAAGCCTACAACCGCTACGGCTATGTCAACAATAATCCTGTTCGATATAACGATCCGACCGGGGTGCCAACGGTGTAGGTAATAAAGCAGGAGATAACAGAATGTATATCAAGAAAACGGCCCTTTATCTCGTCATCTTTCTCTTTCTGTGTATCATCGTTTATATAGCGAGTTGGTGGTGGCCGCCCGCCCGGTATGCTGACCCATTCTACAATGTCAATTACAATCATTATCCTTATGTTTACCTTCCGCTAGTCAAGCCGATTCGGGCGGACCCGGATGATGACATATTGACGTGGAGAGTGTTTTTGCGCGACGGCATAGACATATGGGTTCGCATACCTAAGCAAGATAATTCTTTAGAGTTCTATGCTTATAACATTAAAGAATTAGAAAAATTTGCTGTAGAAAACGGCGTCATCATAGCGTATTCCGCGTATGTGGATACAGAGGCTGACGCTTACATTCAGGACAATTATTATCATTGGTTTGTCCTCATTCCCGACAAGAAGATTGCGGAGGGTTTTCACACAGAAGAAGAATTCAACCAGCACATTCAAACATTGGGCATTCAAAATCCTGATTGGCAAACGCCCGATGAAGCATATAAACAATTTACGAGAACTGGTTGTTTAGAATGGATGCCAAGTCCAGACTGCAAATAATTGTCTTTGTCCCAATCAAAGAGACGAACTGAACGAGGGAGTTCAGCCCGTCTCTTGAATAGGGGATAGTGGAATTGTACCGCTACTTCGTTTTGCACCTTTACAACCTCCATACTTTTCGCCTCCAGCAAACCCAGCCCTTCGCGCAGTGCGCGGACGAGATCGGTCTGCTGGGGATTGAGCAAACCCCCGCGCAGCGCGTCGGTCAGCGCGATCAATTCCCTATTTTGAATTACATCTACCATAACCGTGAGTTGAGAATGAAAAATAAAAAAACTATCCAGGTTTTTCGCTTTATGCTGTTGCCATTAGCAACAACTTTGTATGTTTATGGCATAGTATCTTTAGCTACCTTTGTCACAATTCTGTCCATTTGCGCACTTCGTGGAGACTGGGTAATTCTTGGAGAAGTTACGTTTGCAAAGGCCTTAACAGTCATTATTGGGATAATAGTGCTTTTCCCGGCTAAAACTTTTAGAGCACATATGCTAAAAAATTAAAAAGCGATTTAGCATGCTTGATAGTTGACTTGCAATCTCCAGCCTTTCTTTCAACTCCATCTCAGGCGATTCGAGTTATTGAAATAGTTGGAATACCATTTGTAACATAACAACTTCATCCCCTTTTTTCTTCCTTTTTCGGAAGGCGATCACTTGGGGAGCACATCCCTTGTCACCAGCGCCAGCGGACATTTCAGTCCTCTGGAGGGGTGACAAAATGAACTGCCCGGTTTATATAATACCCACGGTCACAAATTGCGCTTTCCCCCTT
>JAGNWT010000144.1 GCA_017985935.1 Anaerolineales bacterium
AATCGGGAAGCGTGACGGGAGAGAAAGATCCAGATCAGCGGGAGTCCCACAATGATCAACGGCGGAGCATACGCCTGCCCTGTTGACCACGCAAAAGACAGGATGCCCGCCAGCAAGGTAAGCAAAATATACAGGACACTGATGGTCGCGTGTTTGTATCCGCCGATGACGAGTCGCTGATAAAGGTGCGTGCGATGCGCTGAGAAAAGCTGCTCGCGTTTGAGCGCGCGGCGAATGAAGGTGACGCCCGCATCCATGATAAAGGTCCACATCAGGAGGGTGCCGAGCATCAACGCGTCACCGCCCTGGTCGGCGGAGAGCAATGGCAGCACAGCAAAAGTATAGCCAAGAAATGTGCTGGCAACGTCACCCATGAAAATTTTGGCAGGCGACCAATTGTGAAAGAGAAATCCCAAACTGCCAGCCGCGACCGCCAACGAAACCCAAAACACAAAGCCGTTCTGCATGTTGGAAGCGAGCATCATCCAGCCGAGCGCGGCCGCCAACGCCACACCGCCCGCAATGCCGTCGATGCCGTCCATGAAGTTGTAGGCGTTGGTCAAGCCAACAATCCAAAGGAAGGTGATGAGGATGCCGACCCAGCCTAAATACAATTCACCAAAGAGCGGGATCGTCACAAATTTGAAATAGCCCAGCCCATAGATCGAGACCGCAGCGACCAATCCCTGCACGGTAAATCGCACCCGCGGACTGAGCGAATGGACATCGTCACGCCAGCCAAGCCAGGCAATGACCGCGCCTGAAATGAGATACACCAGACTACGATCCAAACCCGCTTCGCTCGCGGACCATCCACCCGCCCCCATCACGATCAGCACGATCGCCAACCCGCCTCCGCGCGGCGTGGGCATGGAATGAGAACTGCGCTCGTTGGGATGATCCATGATCTGGCGGCGCTCCGCATAACGGCGGATGAGATACACACCCATGACAGAGATAAAAGCGAGGAGGAGGAAAACCAGAAGTTCCGTGGTCATTGAAAATTATTTCGCCAGTTTTTCCAGCAACTTAAGGGTTTCATATAATTTATCGCGACGATCCAAATTTTTCACGAGATACTCGCGCGCGTTCACGCCCATTTGTTTGACCTGTGCAGGATTCTGCGCCAGTTCAAGGATCTTCTGCGCGAGCATGGCATCATCCGCGGGCTGAACATACACTCCCCCATTCGAGGATTCGATCAGCTCACGCGTGATGCCGTCAATGACGATGATACTGGCTCGCCCTGCAGCCATGTAATCAAAGACCTTGTTCGGGTAGGTGGTTCGGAAGGCAGGGATGTCCTGCAAGATGGCGAGACAGGCATCCGCCGCGGCGACAATGAACGGCATGTCTTTCTTGGGGCGTGTGCCTGCAAAAATAAAATTACGCAGGCCCATCCGCTCCGCTTCGGCTTCAAGCCTGGTTCGCTCCTTGCCATCGCCAAACAAAACAAAGCGGATCGTCTCTTCGCCGTTCAACCGCTCCGCCGCACGCAGGAGTGTGTCAATATCGTTGGCTTGACCCAGCGCACCCGCATATAAGACCACAAATTTATCCACGACCTTGAGTTCCCTGCGGATGGACAAGCCATCCACCGACGGATTGAACATGTCCACGTCTGTGCCGTAGGGGATGTAAGTTACTTTGTCCGCGGGCACGCCCTTGGCAAGCATGTAATCACGGTAGGCAGGCGAATTCACCAAAATATGAGAGGCGCGGGCGTACAAAAAATTTTCCAACCAGCGTGAAAGCCCAATGATCAGCGGATTCTTCAACACCCCCATGCTGATGCCGAACTCAGGCCACAAGTCGCGCACTTCCAGCAAGAACGGCTTGCCACGCAAGACAGCAACCACCCAAGCCGAAACCGCCTGAAAGATCGGGGGCGTGGTGCCCAGGATCAGGTCCACGTCTTTGACCCGCAGGGCGGTCCATATCGAAGAGAACATGAAGCTAAAGAATGCGATCACCCGCCAAAAATAGCTGCGGTGGATCGCAGGATAAATGTATGAGCGCAGTACGCGCACGCCATCAAAGACCTGCTCGGCATAAAGCCCACGCCGCTCAACCGTGCGCTGACCTGTTTGATAGTTCAGGTCGCTGGCCACGATCACCAGTTCATGACCGCGATCTTTGAGGAACTGTCCCATTTCAAAATGGCGGGTGTGACCCGGCTCTTCGGGTGAGACAAAGACTTGATTGATCAATAGGATTTTCATCGATTGGAGATTATAGCAGGCGGAATCAGGAATGGAGAATGATGAACGGCGTCGGAATCTTTTTATTTATCCTCTCTGATTCGGTCAATGGATATGCAGAGACATAATTGGCTATACGCAAATAAAAGCTGATAGTCTTTGATAGTTTGCAGGGATAGAATTAGAACTGAAGAAAGGAACGGCTCACATGGAAATTCCAAGACACTGGCGTCTCAAACAACAACGATACGGATTGGTCGGCGAAGTCTGCCCCCATTGCGATTACAAGATCTTCCCCCCACGCGACGTTTGCCCGAATTGCGGCGACGAAGCAAAAGAACTTTACACCTTCAGCGGCAAAGGCGAGGTGTATTCCTACACCACCGTTTACGAAGCGCCCGCCGGCTATGATGCGAACGCTCCCTACACTGTGGCGATCGTGAAACTCGATGAAGGTCCAATGGT
>JAGNWT010000037.1 GCA_017985935.1 Anaerolineales bacterium
AAATCCCGCCACTTTGGTGATCGCCGCTGTCAGCGTCGTCTTTCCATGATCGATGTGTCCCATCGTTCCGACGTTGAGGTGCGGTTTGCTTCTGTCAAATTTTTCCTTCGCCATTATGTAACTCCTTGAATAATAACTTGATCGTTACGCTTTTAATATTTGTTCAGCCACTGACTGCGATACTGGCGCGTAGTGGTCAAATTCCATGTTGAATACGCCGCGTCCCTGTGTTGCGGAGCGTAATTGTGTTGCGTATCCAAACATTTCTGCCAACGGAACCATTGCTTTGACTGCCTGAGCATTACCCGGGCGGACTTCCATGCCCTGGATCAGACCACGGCGGCTGTTGATCTGCCCCATGACATCACCAAGATATTCTTCAGGCACCACAACTTCCACTTTCATCATCGGCTCAAGCAAGATGGGATTCCCCTTATGCACGCCTTCCTTGAAGCCCAAAATAGCCGCCATCTTGAAGGCCATTTCACTGGAGTCAACTTCATGGAATGAACCATCAAACAAAGTGACTTTCACATCAACCACAGGGTAGCCAGCAAGAACACCACCTTCAGCGGCTTCCTTGAAGCCTTTTTCAACAGGGTTGATATATTCCTTCGGAATAGCCCCACCTACGATCTTGTTTTCAAAAACAATACCGCTGCCGCGTTCACCGGGCTCCAGAGCAAATACGACATGGCCGTATTGACCCTTACCACCAGACTGCTTGGCATATTTGTAGTTGACTTCCTTGACGGGTTTGGTAATGGATTCGCGGAATGCAACGCGCGGAGCACCGACATTTGCCTGAACTCTGAATTCGCGAAGCAAGCGATCCACGATGATATCGAGATGTAATTCACCCATGCCCCTCAAGATGGTTTGACCGGAGTCTTCATCAGAGTTGACATGAAGTGTGGGATCCTCTTCCGACAATTTGCGGAGGGCCTCACCCATTTTTTCCTGATCGCTGGAGCTCTTGGGTTCGATCGCAATCGAGATCACAGGCTCAGGGAAGGAGATTGTCTCAAGAACAAGCGACTTATTATCGCAAAGAGTATCGCCTGTGAAGCTTTCCTTGAAACCCAACACAGCACCGATATCGCCAGCGCGAATCTCTTCCACGTCCTCGCGGTGATCGGCATGCATACGGATCAAACGCCCAATGCGCTCCTTGCGTCCCTTGGTTGTGTTCTGAACCGTCTGTCCCTGACTGACAACGCCAGAGTAAACGCGAACATAAGCCAAACGTCCCACATAGGGGTCGGTGACGATCTTGAAAACCAAGGCGCTGAGCGGAGCATCATCCTTGCCAGCAATTTCAAATGTATTTTCGGGGTTTCCAGGCTCTGAAACAGTAATGATCGGCTTGTCTGCGGGAGAAGGAAGATAGTCCACGACCGCATCAAGCAATACCTGCACGCCTTTATTCTTTAATGAAGAACCACAAAAAACAGGGGCTGCTTTGGTTGAAAGTACGCCCTTGCGGAGCGCAAGCTTCAATTCTTCAATGCTGATTTCTTGGGCTTCGAGGAACTTCATGGTGAGTTCATCGTCAAGTTCAGCGATCTTCTCCACCATCTTGGCACGAGCCTCAACAGCTTGTTCCTTCAATTCGTCAGGGATTTCGGTGATCTGGGGTTCTTTTCCAAGATCGTCCGTCCAGACAATTGCTTTCATGGTGAGCAGATCAACAACGCCCTTGAAGGTGGCTTCAAAACCGATCGGGATCTGCATCGGGATCGGGTTGGCACCCAAACGGTCAATGATCGTTTCAATGGTGCGCTCGTAAGATGCACCGACACGATCCATCTTATTAACAAAACAAATACGCGGTACGCCGTAACGATCCGCTTGACGCCACACAGTTTCGGACTGGGGTTCAACACCTTGAACCGCATCAAATACCACCACACCACCATCCAAAACGCGCAGCGAACGCTGCACTTCGGCGGTGAAATCAATGTGACCGGGGGTATCAATAATATTGATCTGATATCCCTTCCACTCAGCGGAGACAGCTGCCGAAACGATGGTGATGCCGCGTTCGCGCTCTTGCACCATCCAGTCGGTCACTGTTGTACCATCGTCAACAGAACCGATGCGATGTGTCATGCCGGTGTAGAACATGATACGCTCGGTGGTTGTCGTTTTCCCGGCGTCAATGTGGGCAATAATGCCTATATTTCTATATTTCTCGAGCGGATACGCACGTGCCATAACTAACTACTTTGCCTCAGGTTTCCAGTTTGATTAAAGAATTAAACGCGATAGTGGGAGAAAGCGCGGTTCGCCTCGGCCATCTTGTGCGTTTCATCGCGCTTGCGGATGGCAGAACCGGTTTCGTTGAAAGCATCGATCAATTCAGACGCGAGTTTGTCCGAGAAAGATTTTCCCGAGCGGTCACGCGCGGCGGCAAGAATCCAGCGAAGCGCCAGAGTGGTGCGACGATCGGAAGATACTTCCATCGGCACCTGATAAGTGGCACCACCCACACGACGCGGGCGGACTTCCATTGCAGGGCCGACATTCTTAAGAGCACCTTCGAAAACATCCAACGGATTTTTCTCGGTGCGCTCCTTAATAAGGTCCATTGCATCATAGATCAAACGAACGGCCGTGCTCTTCTTGCCACTCTTGAGCACATGCTTGACCATCGTCTGCACATTAATGCTATTAAAACGGGGGTCGGGAAGAATTTCCCGCTTCTCGGGTTTTGCTCTACGCATGCTTCATTACTCCATCTATAGATTACTTGGGACGCTTCGCGCCGTACTTGGAACGGCCCTGCTTGCGGTTGGCCACACCAGTTGTGTCGAGAGTGCCGCGCACAATGTGATAGCGCACGCCGGGAAGATCCTTCACACGGCCGCCGCGCACCAAAACCACAGAGTGCTCCTGCAACTGATGACCTTCACCAGGAATGTAGGCTGTGACTTCGATACCGTTCGTCAAACGTACGCGGGCGATCTTGCGCAGCGCTGAATTCGGTTTCTTGGGAGTCATTGTACGAACAACGGTGCATACGCCGCGTTTCTGCGGCGCACCTTTGTCCTGCCTTACACGGCGCTGCTTGAAACTGTTCAAAGTGAACTGCAGGGCTGGGGCTTTGCTTTTTGTCTTATTATTTTTGCGTCCCTTACGGACCATTTGATTTACTGTCGGCACAGTAAGCCTCCGATTACAAAATCTTTCATGATTACATTTGAGTATTCGCAAGAAATGAGACCATCAACAACATTCCCTGATGGCCTCATTTGTAGCTGCCAATGGATTCGAGCGGGGGTAAAGCCACTCTGCTTTTACAACGGCGGATTAGTTTATCACGCCATATCTGTAGCGTCAATAGGAAATTACTTTTTCCCTAGCGGATTCTCGCCAAGACTGAGCAATCCCGTGTCATGCTTGGGCGGATGAGCCTTCTCATCGTCCTTGCCAAACTTGACCATGTCACCGCCTTCGTTGATCGCCTCTACAGCCAAACCAAGTGACTGCAATTCCTTGACGAGCACCCGGAAGGATGCGGGGATGCTGGGCTCTTCGATCGGCTCACCCTTCACGATCGCTTCATATGTATTTACGCGACCTTGAACATCATCGGACTTGACGGTGAGCATTTCCTGAAGTGTGTGCGCCGCGCCATAAGCTTCGAGCGCCCAAACTTCCATTTCACCGAAGCGTTGTCCACCGAATTGAGCCTTACCACCAAGGGGTTGTTGAGTGACCAGGCTGTAAGGTCCGGTGGAGCGAGCATGAACCTTATCTTCGACAAGGTGATGAAGCTTAAGAATGGTCATCACACCTACCGTAACGGGCTGATCATACGGGATACCGGTTTTTCCATCACGCAAGATCTGCTTGCCTAGAATGGGAAGCGGAATGCCTTTTTCTTTTGCAAGTTCCTGGGCAGTGTCGTACACCTTGTCTTCAGCGACCCTGCGGGTAACGCCATGTGTCGCCATCCACAAACGCAGACAAGCGGAGACTGTTAACTCATCGATCTCAGGATCGTGATTTGCAACATCGCGGTCATCGAGCAGGATCTCTTCAGGTTTGGCATATCCCTTTTCGCGCAACCATTCTTTGGCGGTCGCATGACGTGCGTACTCCGGATCGTTCAGGCTGTACACATCATACTTGCGCTTGCCCAGCCAATGTTCAAGATATAAACGTCGGACTTCATCATCGTCCTGAATGGAATTCGGATCATATTCCTGTTCTTTGAGCCATGCCCATGCGCTATCGGCAGCTTCCTTCCAAGCCTGATCCATGATCCAGGCTCGGGCGAGTTCTGCTTCAATCTGCTCCTCGGACGCGCCATCGAACACGGGAGTGATCGCACGGAAGCCCATGCGTTTCGCTGCCCAACCCAAATGGACTTCCAAAACCTGACCGATGTTCATACGACCAGGAACGCCCAATGGGTTCAAGATCAGATCGACAGGAGTGCCATCTTCAAGGAAGGGCATATCTTCCACGGGAACAACTTTGGAAACGACACCCTTATTCCCATGACGTCCCGCCATCTTATCGCCTGCTGTGATCTTGCGGCGCTGCGCAACAGAAACGCGCACCATCATATCCACGCCTGCGGACAGGTCAGAATTCTCTTCGCGGGTAAAGACCTTTACATCAACAACTTTACCGCGCTCGCCATGAGGCATTCGCAGTGAGGTGTCTTTCACATCACGTGACTTTTCGCCAAAGATAGCGCGCAATAAGCGCTCTTCGGGCGTGAGTTCTTTTTCGCCTTTGGGCGTGATCTTGCCAACAAGAATATCATTCGGACCAACTTCAGCGCCGATGCGAATGATGCCATTCTCATCAAGATCCTTGATCGCATCCTCACCCACATTGGGGATGTCGCGGGTGATCTCTTCAGGTCCGAGCTTGGTATCGCGGGCTTCTACTTCATGCTTTTCAATATGAACAGAAGTGAAGCGGTCTTCCTGTACCAGACGTTCTGAAAGAAGGATGGCGTCTTCGAAGTTTCCACCCTCCCAAGAGAGGAAAGCAATGACAACATTCTGACCGAGTGCGAGCTGCCCGCTATCAGTGGAGGAAGAATCAGCAATGATGTCGCCCTTCTTGATCAACTGACCCTTTACTACAGAAGGACGCTGGTCAATACATGTGCTCTGGTTGGATCGTTGATACTTGCGAAGCTGGTAAACACGATTTCCGCTCTTCTTTTCTTTGACCGTGATGGTGGATCCGGTTACAGACACAACCTCACCGTCTGCCTCAGCGACAACGACCTGACCCGAGTCAAGCGCGGCATGACCTTCCATGCCCGTCGAAACAAGAGGAATTTCAGGGCGCACCAAAGGAACGGCCTGCGCCATCATGTTCGAGCCCATCAAAGCGCGGTTCGCGTCATCATGCTCGAGGAACGGGATCAATGCTGCGCTGATACCAACAACTTGATGCGGCGCAACATCCATGTAATCGATCGTTTCTGAATTCGAGAACAAGAACCCTGAGTGATAACGGCAGGAAATGCGCTCGCGGGAAAATTCCATGTTCGCATTGAGGAGGGCATTCGCCTGCGCGATCGTATATTTATCTTCCGCATCCGCAGAGAGGTAGACGATCTCATCTGACACATACGGAACAATGCCGATCTCACTCTCAAACCTTGAGAGGCGCTTCAAAGTCTTTGCATCAACAACAGAACCGGACTTAAAGAGCAATTCTTCACTCTTGGGGTCATAAACATCTTCACGCAAAGTGCGTCCTTCCAAACGTTCATCATCAGAAGGAAGTGCCTTGTACACCTTGCGGTAAGGAGTCTCAATAAACCCATATTCATTGACCCGGGCAAAAGATGCCAAACGTCCAATAAGACCGATATTCGGGCCTTCAGGCGTCTCGATCGGGCAGATACGTCCGTAATGGGAATGATGAACATCGCGGACATCAAACCCGGCGCGCTCACGGCGCAAACCACCAGGTCCCAAGGCAGAAAGAGTACGCTTGTGGCGCAACTCAGCCAGCGGGTTGGTCTGGTCCATAAATTGAGACAATTGAGAAGAACCGAAAAACTCGCGCAATGCAGCAACCACTGGGCGGATATTGACCAGGGTCACAGGAGACAATTGCTCCTGATCGCGGATGGACATGCGCTCCTTGATCACGCGCTCCATTCGGCGCAAGCCAATGCGCAATTTATTCTGAATCAACTCACCCACCGTCTTCACGCGACGGTTACCGAGGTGATCGATGTCATCAGGTCGTTCTGCTCCGTTATTGATCTGGATCATACGGCGGATCAATCGGATCACATCGTTCTTCGAGACCGTTCGGTGAGGAATGGGGATATTAAGATCAAGTTTCTGATTGAGCTTATAACGACCCACCCGCTCAAGGTCATAATGTCGTTGATCGAATAACTGCTCTTCAAGGAACTGACGAGCATTATCCAGGGTGGCGGGGTCGCCGGGGCGCATCTTCTTGAAAAATTCGATCAAAGCCTGCTCAGCGATAGGCTGGTTGGAAGCCTTCCAATCCGGCTCTTGCTTGAGCGTGGACGCCATGAACAAGCGCTCGGGATTATTGTCCACATCCTTGAAGATGGAAAGGATCTCTTCATCGGAACCGGTCTTGATCGGAGAATCTTTTAGCCCGTCAGAAACGGCAGCCAAAGCGCGGAGGAACACAGTGATAGGCACAGTGCGTTTGCGGTTGAATTTCAGGATGATGTAATCAGACTTACGAGTCTCGAACTCCATCCATGCACCACGGTCAGGAATTAACTTGGCCATCGCAAGCGGACGTCCAGTGGCACGATCTGCAGGTGCTTCAAAATACACACCCGGAGAGCGGATCAACTGAGACACCACGACACGCTCAGTGCCATTCACAATGAACGTGCCCTTATCTGTCATTTCAGGGAAATCGCCTAAAAATATATCCTGCTTGATCGGCTCAGGAACATCGGGGCCAGCCAATAGAACAGAGACATACAATGGGCTGGAATATGTCAGGTCGCGCTCAACACATTCTTCGATCGTATGCTTGGGATCACCAAACCAATACTTGAGTCCAAATTGCTGAGACTCAGGGCTGCGGCTCGGGAAGAATAATTTCATTCCCTTGTTGTAAGACTCGATCGGGGATACTTCATGAAAAAGGTCACCAAGACCTTCCTTCTTAAGTCTTTCAAACGAATCGAGTTGTACTTCTATTAAATTGGGGAGATCAAGCTTAACGGGTATACGTGCGTAACTCTTGTGGGTCAAAGAAGATGCCATCCTTCTCTCCTGACTTTTGGCTGGGTTGGAAAACGATTTGAACTGTCCCATTTGGACAGCGACCTAACATTATATCGAAACGAATATAAAAAGTCAAGCAAACGTCAATACATTCATTTTAGTGAAAACCATTCAAATGTCTTTCTTGACAATCTGTATAAGTGCGTGTAAAATCCCGCACGCTTAACAAAAAAATACACAAGCCGAGATAGCTCAGTTGGTAGAGCACGCGACTGAAAATCGCGGTGTCCCCAGTCCGATCCTGGGTCTCGGCACACTCGGCTGAAAGTTAGCCGAAAATTGCGGGCGTAGTACAGTGGTAGTACGTCTCCTTGCCAAGGAGAAGGTCGTGGGTTCGAATCCCATCGCCCGCTCTAAAAATGGAGGATTGTAGATTGGAAGTTCAATTTCAGTCACAATCCTCATTTTGTAAATGGCGTCGTGGCCAAGTGGCAAGGCAAGGGTCTGCAAAATCCTGATCGCGGGTTCAAATCTCGCCGACGCCTCAAAAAAATAAAGAAGCAAACTCTAACAGGTTTGCTTCTTTATTTTTTAACTTTTTTGGCATGAAAATTTCGATAAAAAAGCCTATAATAAAATAAACATCCAATTGACATATCATGCATATTCAGAAGATCAGAACGTTTCTTGGAAATTACCTGGTTTACATAACGACAGTGATCGCACTGATCCTGCTGTCGAATCTTGCTGTGGGGTTTTTGTTAACAGACCCTGGGGTTGCTCTTCGAGTAAAAGCCTATAAAGTTTGGGTTGACCTGCTCCTGATCGGGCTTGCTATTTTTTTAATTCTCAGAAAACAGAACAATGCATTGAGGTCCATGGAAGGGAATTTTTCCGACCTCTTTGAGTCCACCACCGAAGGAATCTTCCGTTCCACACCAAATGGACGCTTTTCTGAGGTTAATGCGGCGATGGCAAGTATTTACGGTTACGCCTCACCTCAAGAAATGATCGACGATATTATAGACATCAGCACGCAGATCCATCACTCGCCGGAAAGCCGGAAAGCATTCACAGAGTCTCTGATGCTCAACGGGAAGGTCGAAAATTTCGAGGTGCGGAATCGAAAAAAAGACGGCACATTGATCTGGACCTCCACAAATGCTCGAATTGTAAAAGATAAGAACGGACGGGTTCTCTATTTTGAGGGGTTTGTCACAGATATCACCAAACAAAAAAAAGCGGAGATCGCTCTACAAGACGCTGAAGCGCGTTATCGAATGCTCGTCGAAAAACTGCCAGCGGTAGTTTTTATGGATATTTTCAACGACCCGCAGAGTACACAATATATGAGTCCGCGCCTGAAAGATCTTGTTGGATACACCCCGGAAGAATGGGTAGCTGGCGAAAACCTGTGGGAAAACTCATTGCACCCAGACGACAAAGAGCGAGTACTTGCTGAAGACAGGCGGACCGACAAGACAGGCGAGCCTTTTCGTATTGAATATAGAATACAACACCGCGACGGGCACTATGTATGGGTAAAAGAAGACGCCTCGATCATTCGTGATGAAGATGGCACCCCCCTGTTTTGGCAGGGCATAATGCTGAATATTTCAGAGCAAAAGCGATCTCAGGATATCCTTCAGCGACGAGACTCTATCATCAAGGCGGTGGGTTTTTCGGCGGAACAATTCTTGAAATCCTCCAACTGGGAAGACAATATTATTCAGGTTCTTGAAAGATTGGGGGAAGCCGCACAAGTCAGCCGTGTTTACGTTTTTACCAAATCGATCTCTTCGGATGGACGGGTCTTGGTAAGCCAGATATTCGAATGGTGCAACAAAGGGATACGACCGCTGATCGATGATGAACGCCTTAGAAATGTAGATATGTCGGGGCTTGGATATTCTCGCTGGATCGGTCTTCTCGATCAAGGACTGCCTGTTTACGGGTCGGTGAATGATTTCCCGGTTCAAGAACGCCCGATGCTAAACGAACAGGATATTCGCTCACTTGTATGCATACCGCTTCAAATCGGCAGTGACTGGTGGGGATATATTGGCTTCGATGAATGCACCTATGAAAGAGAGTGGACCGAGGTGGAGATCGAAGCTCTAAAAGCCGCCGCCAATACTCTGAGCGTTGCATACGAAAGAAATTTATCGGTGACCGCTTTATCCAAAAGCGAAGCAAGTTATCGCGGACTCTTCGACAGCATCCACGATGCAATCTACATCCAGAACAGACAGGGGATTTTCCTGGATGTAAATGATGGCGCCGCAAACATGTATGGCTATCCCAAAGAATTCTTTTTGGGCAAGTCGCCAGAGTTCCTAAGCGCACCCGGCAGGAACGACCTTGAAAAGACCAATATCTCACTCCAAGAGGCTTTTAGCGGCAAGGCTCAACAATTTGAGTTTTGGGGCAGGCGGAGCAATGGTGAAGTATTCCCAAAGAGCGTGCGCGCATTCAAAGGGACTTATTTTGGTCAGGAGGTTCTGATCGCCATTGCGCAGGATATAACTGCTCAAAAGAATGATGAAGAAAATTTACAGAGACAACTAAAAGAACTGACGGTCCTGCACTCCATCGCCATTGTAGAGTCCACCGCTCGCAATACAGACGAACTGATCAAACGGGTCACAGATATCATCGGAGAGATGCTCTATCCCGACAATTGCGGGATTCTGCTCATGAACCAAAAAGGGGATGGCTTGTATCCTCACCCATCCTATCGTGGGATCAACGCCGCTGAGTTGATTCTCATCACCCCATTATCCCGGGGCGTGGCGGGAAAAGTGGCTTCCACAGGAAGGTCCATTCGGATCGGGGATGTATCGCAGGAGCCCGCATACTACGAGGCAACTGAAGGCATTCAATCTGAGCTATGCATCCCGATCCAAAGCGATACAAAGATCATCGGCATTCTAAATGTTGAAAGCAAAAAACTAAACGCATTCACAGAGACCGACGAACAACTACTCTCCACCGTTGCGGGCGGATTAGCGAACGCCTACGAAAGGATTCAACTCTTCGAGCTTGAACAGGGGCTCCGTGAACAGGCTGAGATCCTGCGTGAAGCAACTGGAGAACTAACCTCATCTTTTAATCTGGAAACTCTCCTTGAGAATGTATTCATCTCAATGGAAAAACTGATCAAGTACGACAGCGGCTCGATCGAATTTATCAAGGGCGACTATCTTGAGATCGTGGCTGGAAAGAATATCCCCTCAGAAATGATTGGGAAAAAGAATTTCTATGACCCTCAAAAATGGGGAGACCTGAACAACCAGCGACAGCCTGTGATCATTGCCGACGTTCAACGTGATCATCGGTTTGAAAAGTTCGAACAAACCAATTTTATTCGCGGGTGGATGGGCATACCCCTATTCTCCAAAGACACGGTGTTTGGAGTTCTGAATCTTGACAGCCGCATCCCCGACTTTTTCACAGAAGAACACGCGTCCATCGCCCAGACCTTTGCCAACCAGGTTTCGATCGCCATTGAAAATGCCCGCTTGTTCGAGGCGGAGCGCCGCCGCCGCATGGAAGCGGAGACACTTAGCCAGGCGACCGCCGCGCTAGCAAACACATTGGATATCCACAGTCTATATGAAAACATCCTGGACTGGTTATATAAAATTACCCCGTACGACAGTTCATCCATTCTGATTTTGGAGGGAAACAACATTCGCATTTCCGCCTCGCGCGGACTTCCCTTCCCAGACAAAACAAGCGGACGAATTTTCCCTGCCGATAACATTCTATGCAAGATCATGAGCACGACCGGCGAGCCGTTGATCATTGACGACTGTGAAGATGATCCTCGTTTTGAAAATTGGGGAGAGATAAATCCACGCGGGTGGATGGGCGTTCCCATGTTATCACGCGGACAGGTGATCGGGTATCTGACATTAGACAGTCACACTCCAAACTCTTACACCCAAAATAACGCAGTCGTCGCCCTGACATTTGCCCACCAGGCGGCGGTCTCACTGGAAAATTCACGGCTGTTCACTGAAACCCGGCAAAGGCTGGGCGAACTGGAGATCGTGAGCAGGGTATCTTATGCGTTGCGCGCCGCGCGAGATGCAAATGAGATGCTCCCCATTTTATTGAATGAGATCAAAGCCAGTGTTGGAACAAGCTCGGCGGCGATCTGGTTGTTCGATTATCAAAACAACGAACTGAGCGCAAGGACCACTTCCGGCTGGTTCGATAATTTATCCAAATCCAACTTCAAAGCCAATGAAGGGATCATTGGAAAGGTTTACTCCAGCGGGACCAGTTACGATACGATAAGCCAAGCCCATGCAGCCCTTGATAATGAAAAGTTCTTTGGAGAGAATAAAAATGGGATCGCGGTTCCCATTCGCACCGCCACCGAAACGATCGGCGCGCTTGCCGTGGCCATTCATGCTCCGAACAAGATCAAACCGCATCAGATCCGTCTGGTCACTACCGTGGCTGAGATCGGAGGCAATGCGATCTACCGATCCAACCTGTACCAGCGCAGTGAGGAGCAGATCCAAAGGCTAACCACCCTGCGGGAATTGGACACTGCCATCTCCTCCAGTCTGGACTTGCACATAACGCTCGGAATCATGACCGAAAGCCTGATCACAAAAATGGGCGTGGATGCCGCCGCCGTTCTGGTCTTCAACACAGACAGTCAGTTGTTGGAATATTATGCCGCAAAAGGATTTGCAAATCGCGAAGCTCTCCGCGTGCCGGTCAGTATTGGCGACAGCCTCGCCAGCCAGATCCTTCTCAACCGCAAACCTTTGTACATCCGCGAGATCAAGAAGGCCGCGTCTGAGTTGAATCTCTCCGGTCCGATCTTGACCGAAAAATTTTCAAGCTACTACGCCACCCCCCTGTTTAGCAAAGGCGCGGCGAGAGGAATCCTCGAAACCTATTTCCGCAACCCTTTCTCCCCCACCGCAGATTGGGTAGACTTCCTGCACACGCTCGCAGGGCAAGCCAGCATTGCCATTGACAATGCTCAACTCTTTGAAAATCTTCAACAGTCGAACCAGGAGATTTCTCTTGCCTACGATACAACCTTGGAAGGATGGGGAAAGGCGCTGGAGTTGCGCGATAAAGAGACTCAAGGACACACGCGCCGCGTCACAAACCTGACCTTGGACCTGGCGCGGAAAATGGGCATTCCCGAATCTGATTTATTGCATATCCGCCGCGGAGCGTTGCTGCACGATATCGGCAAAATGGGCATCCCGGATAATATCCTGCGCAAGAAGGGCCCACTCACCAATGCTGAGATCACAGAAATGCGCAAGCATCCGCAATACGCGTATGACCTGCTCTCGCCGATCTCCTACCTGCGGCCAGCCATGGAAGTTGCCTATTCCCATCACGAATGGTGGAATGGGAACGGTTACCCGCGCGGACTCAAAGGCGAGGAGATTCCCCTCTCGGCTCGCATCTTCGCCATTGTAGACGTTTGGGACGCGCTCTCCTCAGATCGCCCTTATCGAAAGGCGTGGCCGAACAAGAAGATCTGGAAATACCTTGAAGGACTTTCCGGAAAACAGTTCGATCCGCGCATTTATGAAATGTTCTGCAAAATGATGGAATACGATAAGGAAGCGAAAAGCGCAGGAACAAATAAACATCCGGCGAAAAAGACGGTTAAGAAAGCAATAAAAAAGAAGCGATGACTTTCAAGGTCATCGCTTCTTTTTTATTTATGATTTGTCTTACTTCACTCGCAGGAAGCGCCGCTTGCCAACCTGCAACACGCCGGGGTGCGGAAAGACCGCATCACCGCGCTCAAGCACTTCGCCATCGAGGCGCACGCCTTTTTGATCGATCAAAGCGCGAGCCTTGCTCTTGCTCTCTGCAAGTTTTGCGGCAAGGATCACATCCACAATGGTTTGCCCAGCCTGCAATTCAAATTCGGGCATTTCATCAGGGATCTCCTTCTGCTGGAAGGTCTTGATGAAATTCTCCTGCGCCGACCTGGCCTCGTCTTCGCTGTAGAAAATGCTGACAATCTCAGAAGCCATCTTCATCTTTGCATCACGCGGATGGAAAGCGCCCGAAGCCACATCTTTCTCGATCTGGTCGATCTCGTGTGGACTCCAACGGGTGACAAGGCGCATGTAGGTGCCCATCGCAGAATCAGGAACCGACATCAACTTGCCGAACATGTCATTCGCTCCGGTATTGATCGGAACGATGTTGCCCGTGGACTTGGACATTCTCTGCACGCCGTCTGTGCCGGGCAAAATGGCGGTGATGATCCCCACCAAAGGCTTTTGCCCAAGCGCCTCTTGCAATTTGCGCCCAGCCACAATGATGTTGAACAACTGATCAGAGCCGCCCACCTGCACATCGGTCTCCATTGCCACAGCATCATAACCCTGCATCAAAGCATAAAAGGTTTCATGCAGAAAGATCGGCTCGCCCTTATCGAGGCGGTTGGAGAAATTATCGCGCGCTAAAAATTGCTGAACGGTAAAGTTCTGCCCAAGGCGGATCAGATCCACCAAGGTGAGTTTGGAAAGCCACTCTCCGTTGTAGCGGATCTTTGTCTTGTGGCGGTCAAGCACGCGGAAAGCCTGCTCGGTGTAGGTCAATGCATTTTCGTTGACCTTCTCCTCGGTCAAAATGGGACGCGCCTTGTTCTTATCTGAGGGGTCCCCCACCAGCGCGGTGTAACTCCCAATAAGGAAGGTTACTTCATGCCCAAGATCTTGGAACTGGCGCAGCTTGCGCATGGTAATTGTATGTCCGAGATGCAGGTCAGTGGATGTGGGATCGTAACCGCAATAGACACGCAGGGGTCTATTTTCTTTTTCAGCCAGCAACAGGCGTGAACGCAGTTCGGCGGTCATGGCCTTTTTAAGATCTTCATCGCCGTATTCCGTGCCTTGCATCAACAACTCAACTTGTTCTTCAACGTTCATAACATTCTCCTGTGGAGTGAATAGACAAACAAAAACGCGCCCGCGATGATGAGGGCGCGTTCATAGCACACCATCGCTTTGGTCTTATGGGCGGGTGTAATAATAATAGCGGTTGGTGGTGACTTTTTCAAACATGCGCGTATTATACAACAAGAATTTCACTGCGCCAAATTGAAAGAGAAGCTCCACGGACCCAACACCGAGTAGAACTCGGGGCTGTAAACGATCTCTTCAGCCTGGGCTTGGGTCATCTCCGGCGGGAAGCTCAAGATCTGCATGGTGAGCACACCGTTCACATCCACACAATCGAGCGTAATGCCAATGCCGCGGTCGATCATTGCCTGCTGGATCTTCGGCATGTACACCGAACAATACTCGTCCTCGCGCGGCATGGAAGCAATCGCCTCGATCACAATGGTCACATTGGTCAGGTCGGCATCGGGCGGCACAAGAAAGGTCAGCATATCGCAGCGCAAACCCGCCACGCCCTCAGCAGGTTCCTGCAGGCTCACAAGAGTGGTGCCATATTCCTCAACAAGGATTCCGCCGTAGGTCAGGCTGGCAGATGAAATCCCCCAATCCGATTTATCTGGCAGACTAAAGCACACATCCGCATTCACATCTTTTCCGTCCACCCAGGCCCGATCCATATGGACTTCGATGCCGCTCGCGGTCTGGTTGGGTTGCGCGATTTGCACCTGCGCAGTGGGGTACGAAGCGGGATCAACATACGCCGGCTCGGTCGCCATTTGAGGCAAGACCACACCGGGGTTTTGAGCAGGCAAACTGCATGCGGTCAGGATCAATGCCGCCAAGAGGATGATTCTTTTCATGGATTTTTCTCCTATTATTTTTTCTTGAACAGATCGGTCAACGCTTCACGCGGACCTTCGAACTGGAACTTGAACCCGGACTCTATCAGCCGTTTGGGTTTGGAATACCGTCCTTCCACAATGAGGACGCTCATTTCCCCCAAAAGGGTCCGCAATAAGAAAGCCGGTGTGGGAAACCAATATGGTCGGCGCAAAACTTCGGCAAGCGCGCGATTGAAATCAGCGCTGGAGGTGGGTACAGGCGCAATGAGATTATATGCCCCGCGCGCGTTCTCGTCTGCGATCAAGTGGCGGATCGCACCCACCCAATCGTGGATATGGATCCAGGGCATGCAAAATTTTCCGCTGCCAATGGGTCCGCCGACAAATAATTTTACGGGCAAAGCCATCAGCGAGAGCAAGCCGCCTTGCGCGTCCAGCACTGGGGCAGTTCGCGCTACCACACGCCGCACACCCAAGTCTTCTACAGACTGGGTTGCAGCTTCCCAATGAACTGTGACCTGCGCGAGGAAATCATCTGCGGGCGGGGTGGATTCGTCGGCAGGGTCACCATGCAATCCATAATGATTGATGCCCGAAGCCTGCACAAAGATCTTTGGGCGCCGGGTCGCTTCCAGAACCGCTTGAGCAAGCGCGCGTCCAGGATTGACCCGCGAATCGATAAAATCCTGCTTTGTGGCAGATGTCCACGGCCAGGAGGAAAGAGATCTGCCGGCGAGGTGAATGATCACATCCATTTCATTGACGAGATGCCCCCACCCCGTGGTTGTCTTCGCATCCCATTGAACGGTTTGTGTGCCCGGGTGCGCTGATGCACCGCGCGTGAGGATGAAAACCTGATGACCATCCTCTAAGAAAGATTTCGTGAGGGCGCCTCCAAGAAAACCTGAGCCGCCCGCGATCATGATATTCATTTCAAAAACTCCTTGTGAGCCGGTCAATGCGAACGTAATTAATTTGGGCTTCCGTTGTCTGATTAACTGGCAGTATAATCACGCAGACTACCGAGGCTATATGTTCGAACCCGTTTTGGTACTCAACGCTAATTTTGAGCCGATCCATGTGTGCTCAACACGGCGGGCGGTTGGCTTGATCCTTGCTGGCAAAGCCGACATGATCGTGAATGGACGCGGACACATCCACACCATATCGCAGCGTCTTCCGCGCCCCTCAGTCATTCGACTGGAATCCCAGGTTCACAGACCACGACCACGCGTCAAATTAACGCGCCGCGAACTCTTCAGACGCGATAATTATACCTGCCAGTATTGCGGTAAGCGCGATGGCAGCCTGACGGTGGACCATGTCATCCCACGGCATTTGGGCGGGCAGCACAAGTGGACAAATCTGGTGGCGGCCTGCCCGGCATGTAACCATCGCAAGGGTGGGCGAAGACTGGAGGAAGCGCACATGCATCTGGCACATCCTCCGAAAGAACCCCCGGCAAACGCAGCATATATCTTTGGCAGGCATCTTTCAGAGAATGGCGAATGGGCGCCGTATATAACAGGCTGGTAAATAAAACCCCTCTTCACAAAAAGAGGGGTTTTTGGTTGCAAAAACTGTCTGTTAAAAATCCAACTCCATGAAATCTTTGGCGAGCACGATCTCTCCAGTGTAGGCAGCGCTCGCTTCTGCGAGCGGGTCGCCTTTGGCAAATTTCCCGGTCGGATAATGGATAAGGTACAGTCTGCCAACTTCGGCTTTTGTGGCGATCTCACCAGCCTGCTTTGCAGAGGAGTGCCCCATCGATTCGCCTGTCGCTTCGTGGATCAGCACATCTGCGCCTTCGCTTAGCTTCACAACCTCATCGCAGGGTTCTGTGTCGCAGGAGTAGGCCATCACACTCTCTCCGTTTTTGAACTCGATCCGCAGCCCAATATTTGGGATCATGTGATGAACCGGCGAGGAGTGAACTTTAAAGTCGGGGCAATCTAACACTTGTGTCAACTCACTAGCAGGCAGGCGGTGAAAGATGACAGGAAAAAAATTCGGCCAAGCCGACCAATTGTAAAAGCCCATCATCCCTTCTACACGGTCGAGGGTGTAGTGCAGACCGTAAATATTGAGCGGTCTCTGCCTGCCCATCAGCCACATATCCATCAGCAATAGCGGCACCCCTGAGACATGGTCCGGGTGGAAGTGCGTGATGATGATATCGGTCAGATCGTTGAAGTCTAGACCGGCCTGCTCCAGCCGCAAGATGGGATTGCTGACCGAATCGACCAACAGCATACGATCCTGCCCCACGATCACCATATGAGTGTTTTCATGGTCTCTGGTGGGAATCGCATTCGAGGAGCCGAGGATGATCACTTTAGGCATAATTCATATCTTAACCTAAAATTTTTTCTAAAGGATTTCAACTTTATTTTCATTTTCAAACGCTTTAATGAACGCGGTTATTGGATCACACCGATCAAGAGACTGGGGGTAACGTAGGCTTCGATCACTGCGGCCGCCGCAAGCAAAGGGACCACCAGCCCGAAAAAGATCTTGGCCCAATCAGCGAAAAGCTCAATGATCACCTCGCCCATGGATTTGCCCGTCTGTGGCGTAACGATGGAAACGCCCATATACAGGACCACCGCGCTCCCGAACATCAACGCAGGGATCTCAAATACTCCGTGCGGCACAACGCCCGCGAGGAAGATCGGCCAGGGTTGAACGCCAAGCAATTGAAGCAAGGCAAACACACCTCCGATCAGACCAATGTTGACCATGTAAAGGATAACTCCCAGCACGCTGAACGAGAACAACCCGGCAAAAAATATCACCGTCACTGCGCGGGTATTGTTAAGGAACAAAAATGGAGCGCTCAGACTGCCCTGCAAACTGGAAAGGTCTGGAACTTCGCTTGCTCGAGCGGCGAGCGATTGAAGCCGGTCTGGCGGGACTTTCGAAAGCACTTCTGGAACGTTATCCATCACCCAGTCGTAGCCCATCCAAATACTCACGGCAGCGATCAACAAAGTCGCGAGAAAAGCCGGAGCGATGCGCCTTACCGCGGTCCCCAATACCCGGCGATACCAGTCGAAAAAGGAGGAAGCACCTCCCAAAAAGTTCTTCCAGAACGTACTCCACACCCAGCGCATATTGATGGTATCGATCTCGCGCCCGAGCAGATATTCACGTTGAAAATGCGCAATACCCACACGGATCAACAGGAGCGAGATGATCATCACCCCTGCGACCGCCAGCCAAAGGACCTGCTCATTCCCCCAGAACAACATGACCGCTTCCCCTTGCATCAAAATAGCCACGGGGATCACGATGAACGAAGCCAGCAGATTCGCAGCCTTCACAGTAGTGGACTGAACAGAGATGACGATCGCCGCGCTCACCATCAAAGTGGCGTGAGCTGTGGTCAAAAAGAACAGCTGCACCATCACGCTCACAGAAGGCATCGAAAGTCCCTGCTGCAGGATCATCAGCAGGTATAAAAAGATCGACAAATAACTGGCCACCAGCGGCGTTGCCACCCCCACCAACAACTTCCCAAAATACAACTGCCAGTTATCGAGCGGAGCGCTCAAAATGGGTTCGATCGTACCGCGTTCTTTTTCGCCTACAAAAGACTCAAGCGCAACCACAAGAGAGATCGTGATCGGAAAGAAACCAATGATCATGATCGAGAACGGGACCAGCCGGTCAAGGATCAGGTTGGCGTCGTATTGATTTAAGAAGTCAACCGTCTGCTTGGCAAATTCATTCATCAACACAGGAAAACACAGCACAAGGATAATCATCGGCGTCAGCACGCGCCAGTCACGAAATTGGTCTTTGAGTTCACGCCCGGCAACCAGCCAGACCAGCCTGAATTTATTGAACATGTTCTCCACCTTTTGCCTTCGCCATCACTTTGAGATACACCTGCTCCAATGTGCGCGGCTCTTCCTGAAATGCCATCACAGATGCAGACCCGGCGGATAACGCCTGCAATATTTTGGGATTGGATTGCTGCGGTCGGTCCACCCGAACCTTCAAGCTGGTCGCAGTCCGAGAAAGCAGAGACGCCCCCTCGGGCAATTCCAGCCCGCTTGAATCCCAGGCATCACTGAGCTTGATCTCGTACTCAGGAGCGCCCAACACTTCCCGTTTCAGTTCATCCAGCGAACCCTGCAGCAGGATCTTTCCACGATAGATGATCGCGATCTTGTCTGCCAGAGCCTCCACCTCGGTGAGGTTGTGCGAGCAGATCACGATCGTCCGCTGGGACGATTTCAAGCGCGCGATCTCATCACGCACCAGCCGCGCAGACTCAGGGTCCATGGCAGAGGTGGGCTCATCCAGAAGCAGCACACCGGGGTCGTGCATCATGGCACGCGCCAACGCCAGCTTCTGACGCATGCCTTTTGAATACTCACCGATCCGGCGATGGGATGCTTCGGTCAGCCCAAAGTATTCGAGCAGATGATCACTGCGCGACCTTCGAGCAGCCGCAGAGAGGCTGTAAACCTGCCCGAAGAAATCGAGGTATTCAATGGCGGTCATGCGCATGTACAAACCATGCTGCTCTGTCAACACACCGACCGATGACCGTACATCATGACCGTTCTTTACAACATCATATCCGGCCACCCGCGCAGTCCCCCGGGTGGGAGTCAATAACGCCGTCAACATGCGGACAGTGGTTGTCTTACCGGCACCGTTTTGCCCCAGAATCGCCAATATTTGTCCCGCATCCACATTGAGGTTGACTTCATCCACTGCTAAAAAATCATGGAATTGTTTCGTGAGGTCCTTGGTTTCTATCATATTAAATTTTTTCCTCTTTTATGAGAACGAACACAGAAGGAGCAAAGACATTGTATTCCCCTCTTAGTTTTTCATCCCTTCACAGAGACCTTACAATTCCTGTGCAAGACGATGCCTTAAGTATATCCCCGCGACCGAACCAAGAAACACCACCAAAAAGAACAGTTGATTGATATTGATACCATTCACCAAAGACACATCGAGGCGCAGAAATTCAAGAGCAGCGCGGATGAAGGAATACGATCCAAGATAGACGAGGAAAATATCACCCGCCTTGAGTTTTGCTGCGTAACGACGCCCGATCCACAGGAGTAATAGGAGACTTGCGAGATTCAAGAACATTTCATAGGCAAACAATGGATGGTAATACTCAATCGACTCATATCCCATGAGCCGGTAATCTTGGGCAATGAAAATCTTCCAAGGCAGGTTGGATGGGAGACCATAAAGTTCCTGATTGAAATAATTCCCCAAACGCCCGAAGACCTGCGCCAGCAGTGCGCCCGGAGCGATCACATCTGCCAGTTCCCAGTAATCCAGTTCATTTCGGCGGGCAAAGAAAAAAAGAGCAGCCATGCTGCCGATCCACGCGCCTGGGATGCCAAAGCCTCCGATCCACATGGCGAGCACATCCAAAAAATGAGTGAGGTAGTGACCGGTGGTCAATCCCAGTTGAACTGAAGAAAGAGGAGGAGTAAAAATATGCCAAAGGCGCGCACCGACCATCCCCCAGATGACCAAAGGCAGAAACAGATAATAGATGACCTGCGGATCATAATCGCGGCGTTTGGCTTCGCGTGTCGAAAGGAATGCTCCCGCCGCGATCCCCAGTGCCAGTAAAAGCCCGCCCCATCGAAAGGTCAATGGACCCAGTGTGAATCCTTCAGCAAAGGGAATCAGTGTATATATTCCTTGTTCTTCTTTTCGGCGGCTTGATGCATTCGCGCATGTCCCTGTTTCCTCACGTAGAGGATGCGTTGAAGGGCGGTGATATTACCAAGCACTGCTATGATGACAACCGCGGCAAAAGGTTGGTTAAAGATCAGAAGCGGGATCAGAACAATGTATCTTTCCACGCGCGTGAGGATACCGACCTTAGCAGTGAAGTTCAATCCTTCGGCGCGGGCTTTGACATACGACACCAGTACAGACCCGGCTGTTGCCAAAAAGGTGACCATGACCCCGGGATAATCTTCGTGAGAGAGAAAAAAATAGATCAGACCGCCAAATGTGATGAACTCTGCGTAGCGGTCGCTGACCGAATCCACAAAGCCCCCAAAGTCACTGGATTCTCCGCGCAGGCGAGCCATGGTCCCATCGAGGGCGTCCACAAGCACTGAGATCAAAAGGATGATCGCGCCCGTGGTCATACTGCCTTGCGAAATGACGTATGCGCCAACCGCGGTTCCGCCCAAGCCAAGTAAAGTTATGGCATTGGGCGTCAGACCGGTACGGTTAAGAAAAGCGCCGATCGGATCGAGTATTCCCTTAAATAGAATTCGTAATCTATCAGTAAATGTAGGTGTGGGATTCATGTCGCGAGGTTCCCAGTGGTGTTATTTCTCCGGGTTCATTCCTTCGTCAAGGTCCAGATCTTCGGGACCGACCAGCACATCGCGTTCCTTACCGCCGCCCTGCGATGGTCCAACGACGCCCATCTCTTCGAGTTGATCGAGCAATCTGGCGGCACGCGGATATCCCACCCGCAAACGGCGCTGAAGGAGGGATGCCGACGCACGTTGACTTTGCTTCACAATAGAGACCGCCTGCTCGATCAGTCCATCGTCTTCATCTTCACCAGGTTCCTGAAGCAGTTTCTCCCACGGAGGAACATCATCCACTTCAATATCGCTCTTTTGCCAATGTGAAATGATGCGTTCGATCTCCATATCCGTGATCATCACGCCCTGAGCGCGGACAGGGTTGCCAACTTCTGGATTAAGGAAGAGCATATCGCCGCGCCCAAGCAAAGACTCTGCGCCGGTGTAATCCAGAATAACACGGCTATCTGTGCCGGAGGCAACGGCAAAAGCCAGACGCGCCGGGAAGTTCGCTTTGATGAGTCCTGTCACAACATCGGTGGACGGGCGCTGAGTGGCAACGACAAGGTGAATGCCCGTGGCGCGAGCCATCTGAGCCAAACGCACAAGGTTGTGCTCGGTGACATCGGGAGCAGACATCATCAGGTCGGCGAGTTCGTCGATCAAGACCACAATGCGCGGCAAGGCTTTACCATCCGCTTTGCGGGTGATCTTACGATTGTAGGTGGTCAGGTCGCGGGCGTGCGCGCTTTCAAGCAATCGGTAGCGATGCTCCATTTCCACAACGACCCAACGCAAAACCCCGAGGATGCGCTCAATATTGGTCTCAACCTTGCCGAACAAGTGAGGCAGTCCATTAAAACGGATCAACTCCACCATTTTCGAGTCGATCATCACCATGCGAAGATCTTCAGGTGAATTGTTCATGGCAAAACAAGCCGCGATGGATGTGATACAAACCGATTTGCCGGAGCCTGTGGAGCCAGCGATCAAAAGATGAGGCATGCGCCCAAGGTCAGCCACAAGCGGATTGCCGGATACATCACGTCCCAACGCAACGGCGAGCGGTGTGCCCATGCGGTTGAAGACATCTGACTCAAGCAGAGTCTTCATGCGAACAACAGAACTATGTGTGTTCGGTACTTCAATGCCAACGTAAGGTTTGCCGGGAACAGGAGCTTCGATACGCAGACGCTGGGCTGACAAGGCAAGCGCAATATCTTTTTCCAGCGAAGCGATCTGCGCCACACGGACTTTCATCTGCAGGGCATCTTCTTCATCTGTGCCGGGCTTTTTGATAAAGCCGGGTTGAACAGCAAATTGAGTCACGGATGGGCCGACCCGGTAACCGATCACAGTGGCGGGAATACCAAAGTCTGCGAGGGTCTTCATGATCAAGCCCGCGGTCTGATTGATGGTGCGCTCATCAGCGCGGACAGCAGTTTCACCAAGCAAAATACTGAGCGGAGGAAGTTCCTCGCCGCGCTGCACTGGCTTGAATGGCTTTTCATCCTTTTTGGCAGGAGCCTTCAACGAAGTGCGGAACTCAGGCGGAACCGGGTTGACAGCCTTCTTTTTGGGAGCATCGGACTTGGCAGTCGGTTCTTCTTTGGGCGATTCCGCCTGCGGCTCATCCATGACCGGAGCAGTCACAGCCACCTGCGGGGCTTCTCCAGCGAAGCGCATTAACCACTCCTCCAACCAGTGCCAGATCCCAAAACCGGTCATCACCATGAATGCCCAGATCAGGAAGATGATGAAGGTGCCGAGGAATTTACCCAACTTGAGGGTATCCCAAACCAGGGTGATCATGCCCCATCCGAGGCGGCCGCCGTCCATGCCGGCTTCTGCCCGGATCAGGTCATTGCCTTGGGATGCAGCGAGCAAGCCAAGGGTTAAGAGAGAAGCGAGTTCCAAAGCGATGAGTCTGCCCCAGTGGATGGATTCTCCATCACGCTTGAGCAGGAAATATCCAAAATATGCGATCCCCAAAAGCACAAGCACGCTCCCCCATCCAAACCAGGTTTTGAGTAAACCAGCGAACGGGGTTAGAAGCGCACCATCGGTGATACCCCACACCGAAAACTGGAACATGACCGCGAGAGCGATCAACCCGACTCCGGCGGCGTCACGCACAAAACGCCCGAACTGCGCGTTGAAGCGTGCCAGTTTTTCCAGCCAGTCGTTTTGCGGAAGGGGTGTAGGCGCGTCTGCCTGCTCGTATCTTTTTGACATGGATCTCTATTGAAGCCTCATGCTGAGTCCCATGCGTTGATGGGAGGGGTCGAGGTGCAGGATGCGCACTTGAACGGTCTGTCCTTCGCTCAAAATTTCCTTTAAGGGTCTGCCGTCCATTTGCGGGATCTCGGAAGCATGAATGAGTCCTTCGATGCCATTCTCGAGGCGGGCAAACGCGCCAAAGGAAAGCACACTGGTGATCATCGCAGTTCGCTGGCAGCCTTCGGGTAATTCAGCGGCGGCGTTCATCCAGGGATTCTTTTGCAGGCGTTTCAAGCTCAGGGCAACGCGGCAGCGTTCTGGAGAAAGGTCCAGCACTTGCACGTCGATCTTGCTGCCGATCTTCACGATCTGGCTGGGATGGGAAACCCGTCCCCAGGAAAGCTCGGAAATGTGGATCAACCCTTCCACGCCGCCAAGATCCACGAACACACCAAAATCCGTGACATTGGTGACCAATCCTTGAACGTGCTGCCCGGGTTGCAGCGCGTGAAAAAGTTCGGCGCGTTTGCCCGGCTCAGATTGAGCGGCTCGCTCCGAAAAGACCACGCGTCCATCTTCCGGTACGCATTCGATGACTTTTAGCCGCAGAGAACGCCCAACGTACACTTCGAGGTCATGGTCACGTTCGCCATTCTCGAACTTCCCCGCCAGGTCAACAAGATGTGAAAAAGGTACAAAACCGTAAAGCCCCTCCCCCTCTACAAGCAGGCCTCCGCGATTGTGCCCCGTTACAGACAGGTTGATGATCTGATCTTTCATGTACAGATCTTTAACCTGATTCCAATTTGCAACGGTCTTCTTTTCAGCGGAAGGATTCTTCGCCTCTTCGTGGACTTCAGGCTTGCTCCCCGCCGCCCGAACGATCGGTCCCGATGAAGAACGACTTTCCTCCGCCAATACCGATGCCCACCAGCCCTCATCCAGTTCGGGGATCGGATTTTCCTGCCTTCCTTTTTGTCCGGCCATTTTGGCCTCCTTCGCATCCTATAAATATGAGCCTTGGGTTTCTTCCTGCTAAAACAGAAAGGCGCTCATCTATTCAATAAATCACTGCTCTTTCAAACTGACTTCCATTTCAAGGATCGCCTTCGCAACCGCCTCCACCGCGACCCGCTGCTTTCGGTATAAATCCGCTTCAGACATCGCAAGTCGTGAAGCGACATCCCGCACCTTGCGCCCCTCGATAAATTTCATTTCAAGGATATTGTACAGTATCCACTCAGATGTGAACTTGCGGTCACCTTTCGGTTTTACCTGATCCACAGCCCTGCGCAACAGGGCGCGCAAAGCGTTCGCGGAATTGCCATCGTCCTGTTCGGCCAGTTCACGCACCACTTGAAGCTTGATCAAAGGGTTGTTCGTCAACTTCGGTCCGCCCCAATAATGGGTCAACGCATCCTTGACCCAATTGGCAAGGTCGGCTTCCTGCGGAAGAGCCTCGGCCATCAGGTTGGCGCGGGTATCATAACGACCGGCCGCGCGCATACGCTGGATCATTTCCACTTGTGGTTGAAGATCTTCAAGCGAGCGGAACACCCTTTGCTGCAACTGGCGATCTTGCAAGGCAAGGGCGGCACGATCTGCCAGCAGCCACAAGGCATTGCGTTGATCGGTTTCCATGGGATTCTTTTCCGGGCGGGACACACCGAGCAGACCCAACAGCGGCGGAGTTTCGTCCTGATCCATTTCAGGCCGGCGGCGTTGGTGCAATGGCAGAACCAGGAAACTCCCCCACTGGAATTCATGCCGCTCATCTTGATTCACATCTTCGAGAATCTCGGTCAGGCTTTCCTGATCCAATTGAGAGCGGTTTCCAGCGACCACAATCGGAGACAGGGTCTCATCATCCAATGCGGCAACAAATGCGGTCGGAGACTGCAAATGGTCGCGCACGGCTGCCAGCACCGCTTCAAGGAATTGCTGCAAGTCACTTTGGGTCAGCAGGCGTTCTTCAAAATTCTGAAGGACTTGCAACTCGCCGCGGTCACTGCCAAAGAAAAGCCAGCGTTCCCAGATCGGCGCGGCAAAGGTGATGGCATGTTCCAGCAAGAGCACAGTGGCAACCACCGTGAAAGGAACAAAAGCGTTATAAGGTGAGCCTAAAAGTTCTCCGCTTCGGCGCACAACCGTCATCAACGCCAGCGCGGCAGAAGCCACCACCGGTCCACGCATGATCCACTTGACCAGACGGCTCTTGATAACACGGTCTGGCCAGGATACGCCAAAGAACGCCACGGCGTAGGCCATCACGATCACCAGTGCGCCAACCAAAATATTGATCACCGTAGCCGCGCCCCAGAACCAGAACGGATGCTGGGCGGCAAGGCTGTAACCAAATAAAAGGTAAGGGTAGGAACCGAGCGCAGGGGCTGTAGCGCCAGCCATCAGGTACAGCATACGCCGCCTGCCAGAGCGAGTCAGCATTAGGCTGTAAGCGCGCGCAAAATTCACGCCAGCCCAAACCATCGTGCTGACGTAGAAAATGGTGAATACTTCGGTCCAGGGAGTACGAGTGAGATGCGGCGCGGGTTTTCCGTCCACAACGATCGAGCCCAGCAAATATCCAAATGCAAGCAACACAAGGAAAAAAGCAGAGATCACATACATCCCCCGTACGGCAATTCGCCTGCGCCCGCGTGAAGGACGACCGGCTGTTACCAGCAAAGCATCGGAAAGATGAAGGTAAGCCGCGGGGAGAAAAACAATGCCAAACCACTGCAGACGTAGAAGCAGGTCAATGGCTTCGGTCGCAAGGGACTTGTCCTGCATTGCCTCAGCGGTGAATACGATCACCACACAAAGCAAAATGATCGCAAACGAACGCGCCACCCTGTCACGCAAGTTAAACGAAAGCGCATACAAGAACAGGGAGAAAGCCGTAATGGCGATCCCTGCCGTTAGAATCTGGTTGAGTGTCTGGATCCCCGCCAGAAACGTATCCATCCAACCGTTAATCATAAATCCCTTCCAGTAAATAAATTCCTGCAATAAAGCGGTTGTTTGACCGCCGTTTTTTACTTTAATGCCCTTCCAAAAAATAAAGCCACATCTTGATTTAAGTAGTACATGTCATTATACCCGCAGAATTCGTACCCAAATTTCTGGGCAAATCGGATAGCCGGAAGATTCTTCGATTGCATTTCCAGGATGATACGGCGGTGCGATCGGGACGCCGCCCAATCTTGCGCGGCATTCAACAGGGCTGCCCCTACTCCCTGACGACGATACGGCAGTCCCACCACAATGTCCGTGACCCATACAACAGACGCCGTTCCGCCCTCAAGCAGGCTGATGTACCCAACTGGATCCTGCCCTGAGAAAGCCGTGTACATGATGGATTTTCTAACCCAATCATCTGCCAGGGCGTAAGGGTTATGCGGGTACAAGACGGAGATCGAGCGTGGCAGGCGCACTTCGCGGAAGGTGGCAGCGATCTGCCCGGCATCACGCCGTAACTCCAATTGCCAGACGGATTCGCTGGTCGTTGAATGATCAAGCCCCATCAAGCGGGAAAGATCGGTTGCTACAGTAGGTCGAATTTGAAAGTCACTCATGCCAATTCCACAACTTTATGTTATTGAATGGGAACAACGCGTACCGGCACAACACAAGCCGGGAGCGACTGTCCCTGATTATCTGTGACCACCAGGCGGATCTGGTAATCGCCGGGAGTGAGAGCGGTTGTGATCCACGGTCCAAGCGGACCGTTGACGACCGTCGTCCGCCCGGCAGAGATCGTCGCCCAGGTATTGCTTCCCGCCGGCGCGACCTCGTATTTATAAAATCCAAAATTCGGAATATTCACCGTACCGATCAGTTCGATGGTGCCTTTCACTTCCTCGCCAGGCAGCGGTGATGTAAGCACGATCTGGTTGGGAGTGCATCCGGTCACATTCACCACCGCGGTTGGAATGGTGACATTCGCGAACTGGGTCATCATCTCAGGTGAAAGAGTGCCCGTGGGAGTTGAGATCAGATCCAGGGTAGGCGTGGACAAAAAAACGCCCGAAGGCAAACCGGGGATGATGAAGGAAACGATGAACAGCTCGGCGCAAAACAGAATAATGATCACTGCCGATACCGCAGCAGACTGGCTGAAACGGCGGGTAGAAAATTGCCTCTCTAAAGTATATACAGCGTTTTGGACTTCTCGCCATGAACGCCATAGCCAGCGAAAGGAGAATAATCCGCCGATCGCCAGCACAATATAGATCAGAGCCTCATAGGTCTTGAGGAAACCATAAATTTCAGCCATTCGAACTTTGAGATCATCCTTATAGCTGCGGCAAAATGGCGCGGATGATCTTTTCTACTTTGGGGGTGATCACTTTACCGGCTTCAATGACTTCTTCGTGGGTTGTAATGGTGGAGCCATCAAGATTGGCTTTATTGCTCACGCCGGAGAGTCCGAGCACGCGCATATTCCCGTGCCGCGCAATGATCACCTCGGGGACAGTGGACATCCCCACAGCATCCGCGCCGGCAAGCCGCAGGAAGCGCAGGTCGGCGGGAGATTCAAAGGATGGGCCGCTCAACCCGGCGTACACGCCTTCGCGCAGGGTAATTCCATTTTCTTTTGCAACCTTGCGGGCAAGGTCACAATATTCACGATCATAGGGCTGGCTCATATCCGGGAAGCGGGTTCCGATCTCGTCGAGATTGGGTCCCATCAGCGGATTCAAGCCCGACATGCCCATGAGATTTAACTGATCGGTAATGAGCATGACATCACCGGGTTGGAAATCGGGATGCACACCGCCAGCAGCATTCGTGACGATCATGCTGGGGATATTCAACCGTTGCATGACCCGCACGGGGAGCGTGACCTGCCCCATGGTGTACCCTTCGTAATAATGGATACGACCCTGCATCACAAGCACGGGTCTGCCTTCCAACTCGCCGATCACGAACTGACCCACGTGTCCATGAACTGTGGAGACGGGGAAATTAGGAATGGAACTGTATGGGATACGAACCGGATTTTGAACAGAATCAGCCAAACCATTAAGCCCAGAACCGAGGATGATTCCCACAATGGGTTGAACCGAGATCTGCTTTTTGATCGCTTGAGCAGCCTCATCTATCTGAGCAAGAGTAATAAAATTTTGCATGTATCTTTTACCTGTGAAAGAGATTTTTACAAAAAAATACCTCCCACTGGAAAGGTATGATCTGTAACAAGATTATATCAGAAATCACAATCTCACTTTTGAAGGTAGATAAAATTTAGTTATTATGCTATGCTAGCCGTGATGAAGCATCCGTCTGAGAATGAACTTAGCGCCCTCTCATCTGGATTGATCGGGATCTTGGGGGTCGGTCTTCTGCTCATTCCAGTTCGCCTAAACGTGCTTGATACAAACACCCCCATTTTTGCCGTGCTGGCTTTGGGGATTTTTTCTTTTGCGGCATCTTTGTCGCTGCAGATCTCTTCGATCCTGCCCATCCAAAAAAGGCGGGTCAGGCTCATTCAAAACTCCACGATCTTCTTTCTTTTGCTGTTTGCATGGTTGTTCCTGCGGACCGGGCACTTCGTAGAAACCATAATCATCGTAGTGGCTGCGGTCATGCAATTCATCTTGCAAGGGAACGCAAGAGAACGTTTCGCTCGATTAGACCTGCTCAAAATAACCTTTATTCTGATCAACCTGCTCAGCGGCATATATCTGGGGATTAGCGGTGACGAATACACCCAGGTCGATATTTCTCTCTATCGAATGCCGCTGACCATTGGGCTGACAGGCTCTGCCCTGATCGGTTTGCTCACCCTGCGCCAAAAGCCTTCACGTCTCAATGCGCTTTTCCTGCGCCTTATGGCGGTCCCGTGGCTGGTGTGGTGCGCGATCTTCACTCCCAGCTTATCCGCCGCGAACATCATTCCCCCGGCAGTTCTATTCATGTCCATCTTGTTCGAGGATTTCCTGCCCTGGGATAAGATCCAAATGGACAGCAACAACGTGCTTGGGCAAAGGATCTTGATGATCGCCTGCACGCTGGAGATGACCGCCCTCATTTTCCTGAGCGCGTTGATGATCATCTTCGATCATTCCCTGATCATTGAAGGGTCCACTTTTCTGACGACGCGCGACGCCGCCCTTTTGTTTTTCCTGTCCATTTCGACCGTGGTTTACAGCGCAGCGCTTTTGGTCATCATGACCACCAATGGCTTGATCGTTGAATTAAAAGAGATCGAATCGAACAAAGACGAAATAGACAGACCTGCTGACCTGCGGCTCATGCAATGGAACAAGAGACTCTCCCGCTACCTCCGTCCATTTCTGCAAACCCAGGAAAAAGTTCAGCACCGACTAACCAATCAGAACGACCAGATCAACCTGCTGGTCAATCAGCTAAAGACCGAAAAGAAACGCAACAACCAACTCATCCTGTTGACAGAACTTAGCCAGCAATTGGAAAATCAATTAGACCAGCCGGTTGCAGCCCAGCTTTCTGTCAACACACTGGAGCGGGCCTTGAACTGTTCGCTCGCAACGATCTACATTCATGAAGCGGACGAAAAAGAGTTCATGTTGATCGCCGCGGCTGGACCGCAAACCATGTTCATGCCCTCGGGATTTCGCCAGGCAACCAATACCGGAGCGATCGGGCGCGCTGTGCGCCAGCGAAAAACGCAGATCATCAACGACATCCGCAACGATGCAGATTACATCCTTTTCAAGAACGAGAACAATCTCTCAGCGGTCATCATCCCTCTGATCTCGAACGGGCACGTCAACGGCGCGATCGTCTTAAACAGTGAGAAGACCAATGCATTCTCCAGCATTGATATCAGCCTTGCAGAATCTGTAGCAGCTGAACTCACTCGCGCCTGGGAGCGTTCAGGCTATCACCAGCGTCTGATGAACCTTGTGCAGGCGGGAAGTCAACTTTCTGCCATGGTGGAACCAGATGCCACCGCGCGTGAAGTAGCCAGCATCGCCAGAGAGATCCTTCAGGCAAAGTTCACTTTTGTTCAAATTCAATTGGGACAGGAAAGAAATTTCAGCCAGAGCGCTTCATCGGGCGAAGCGCCGCGATTGCTGGCATCATTGGAAGATTTGAATGTCTCTGAGGAATTGATCAGACTCTCGTCACACGCCGTGCAGCCTTTCCGGGTCCGTGATGTACGAAAATTTGCATCCACAGCACACTTGAGCATTGATAATACTGGGTTGAGAGGCATGCTGGCAATTCCGATCCGCTGGCATCGCATCAGCATTGGAACCATCCTTGCTTTCGGAAAAAAGAACGAGGTCTTCTTCAACGAGAACGATCAATCGCTTGCCGAGCTTCTCTCCATTCAAGCCGCAGGCGCATTTGAAAGCACCTGGCTTCAGCAAGAATTGCGCGGCTCCCTGCGGACCACTTCCCTGCTTTACCGCTTAAGCACACAGATCATTCAAGCGGAAAATCTTGAAAACGCCGCGTTAGACATCACCCAAACGGCTCACAAGCTGGCAAAAAGTTCCTGCACAGGCATCATCCTGCTTAATCAAAAAGGGGATATTGTCACCGAGTTAATGATCGACTCAAACGGCGTCCATCGCGGCGTTGAGCACCCCATGAGCATCATCGCCGATGCAATGTCATCGGGACAGTTGATCTATCTTTCGCAGGGACATTCTGTCACCCGAGCCTGCCTCCCCATTCAGACCCCGATCCGAAAATACGGCGCCGTATGGATGGACATTCCCGAAAACCCTGGCAGCAAATCTCCAGCAAATCCAAATGACCTGCAAGCTCTGGTCAACCAGACCGCAATCGCATTGGAACGCTCGGTGCTTTTGGTCGAGTCCCGCAGGCAGGCGGCAGAGATCAAATCTGCGTACGACACGCTCGAAAACACATACGATCAGACCTTGGAAGCGCTGATGTCTGCGCTCGACGCCCGCGATCGTGAAACGGAGGGACACAGCGCGCGCGTCAGTCACCTGACCGCCGAACTTGGGAAGAAGCTTAACTTCTCTCGCGAGCAGCTAAAAGTTCTCGAACGCGGCTCTCTCCTGCACGATATCGGCAAGATCGGCATCAGCGACGCGATCCTGCATAAGCCGGGACCATTAACCGAGGAAGAATGGGTCGTGATGCGCAGGCATCCCGATATTGGCGCGAGGATCGTGGAAGGGATTCCATTTCTTCAAGATACGCTCCCGCTCATTCGACACCATCAGGAAAGATGGGACGGCACCGGCTACCCGGTCGGGCTGCAGGGCGAGGATATTCCCATTCTTGCCCGCATGTTTGCCATTGTAGATGCCTTCGATGCGCTGACCTCCAAGCGCCCCTATCGAAAAAAGATATCTGCTCAAGAAGCGGTCGATTATTTGAGCGAGCAAGCCGGGATCTTGTTTGACCCGCAGATCGTCGAGGTCTTCAAATCGCTGATCGCTGAAGATCCCACCGGAACAGTATTCGTGGAAAAATCATGAAAGACAAACGCGGCGGCTTTACCCCTGAAGAGAACCTGATCTCCATCCTGCCCTCGGTTGCGGCGGGTCTGGTGGTATTCTCCGCGGTCATTGCGGCGCACCTTATCTACTTCCCGCCTGCCAACGCGCTTTATAAAACCGGGATTCTCCTGCTTGGTTTGCTGGGCATGATCTATCTCTCAAGTTATTATTTTATTTACACCACATCGCTCAACAAGACCAGGTTTTCATGGGGAAATTCCTTCATTGCCATCGTTGCGATCTGCTCAATGGTGTACATCTTCCCTGAAAAGCTGGAGTATCTGCTTTTTACCCTCACACTGATCGCCGCCCTTTCATCTTCCATCATGTCCACCCGCGGACCTGCTTACACATTGATCGGTTGTGTCGCCGCCTTTGACTTCATCGTTCGACTCCTTCAAGGAAACATCAGCCACGATTGGGTCATTCATTTCGGATTCAGTGTTGCAGCTCTCATGGGCGTGGAAACCATTCAACAGTTAAAGAAGATCGCAACCCGCCAGATCAACCGCCTCGAGTTGATCAACGAGATCAGCAAGCAAGTGGTCTCAACCCTGGAGACTCGCCAACTATATGAATTGCTCGACGCCGCTCTACAGAACGCGCTCGAAGCAGATGCGTACTACATTGGAATTGTGGAAGGAGACCAGATCCATTTTGAGCTGCTCCACGATGACGGCGAATACTACCAGGATATGCGAGTCAATAAAAAAGGGACTCTATCCAATTGGGTCATCTCCCATCAAAAGGAACTCTTCCTGCCGGACCTGCGCCAGAATATCCAATTGGACGATGTGCAGACCATCACGGTTGGCAAAGATACACCTACCTTGTCGTGGATGGGTGTGCCCATGCGCGGCGCCCATGTGGATGGCGTCATGGCCATCTCATCCTATCGGCATAACGCCTTCGATCGCAGCGACATGGAACTGCTCTCCACCATTGCGCAGCGCGCCGCGCTCGCATTGGATAACACCTATCACCACGCGCTTGTGCAAAAACAAGCTCAATTAGACAGCCTCACCAATGTCTACAATCACGGTCACTTCATTCAGGTTCTTCGTGAGCAGGCAAAAACCTGTCTCGCCCAAGATCAACCGCTGAGCCTGATCATGCTCGACATTGATCACTTCAAGCAATACAACGACACATTTGGGCACCTCATGGGCGATGAGATCCTCATCCACCTGTGCGATGCGATCCGCACACACATCAAGAGCACCGATGCGGTCGGGCGCTGGGGCGGAGAAGAATTTGCAATATCCCTGCCCAATACCGACAGCCAGCAGGCAAGGCAGATCGCAGAACGCATCCGCACCACCATGGCCTCATTACGGGTAAAAACGTCAGACGAAAAAAGTATTCCCACCCCCACGGTGAGTCAGGGCATTGCCATCTTCCCTATTGAAACAAGCGACACCACCAAATTGATCGATCTGGCCGACGAACGGCTTTATGTAGCAAAAGAACGCGGACGGGATCAAATTGAGCCCGCGCCCGCGTTCCTAAAAAGCAATTAATTAAACTTAATTAACAGCCCGGGCAAAAACCTCTGTCAGGGCATTCAACGACTTCTCCACCCCCGCATCGTCCACCCAATAATGGGTCACCAAACGGAAGCGGCGCGGTCCCGCCCAATCGATCAGCACACCGTATTTCTTCACTTCGTCCACGATCTGGTTCACGCTCAACTTGACCTCGTCACTGAGATCGAAGTACACCATGTTGGTGGATGAAGGACCGTACGGGTCGAGCCTTAATCCTTGAACCTGCTTCAACCCCTCAAACAATTTCTTCGCCCGGGCATGGTCCTGCCCAAGCCGCGCAGACATTTTCTCGAGCGAGATCATTCCCGCCGCCGCCAGCACTCCCGCCTGACGCATACCGCCTCCGAGCATCTTCCGCAAATGACGCGCCCGCGCGATAAATTTCTTGGAGCCCACCAGCATCGACCCGACCGGTGCGACAAGTCCCTTGCTCAAACAGAACATCACCGAATCCGCAGACGCAACCAGCTCGCTCACCGAAATATTTAGCGCCGCCGCCGCATTGAAGATCCGCGCTCCATCAATGTGAAAGGACAGGTTGTTTTCGCGGGCGATCTTTCCAACCGACTCAATATATTCCTTTGATAGCACCACCCCGCCGCAGGCATTCTGGGTATTCTCCAGGCAGATGAGCCGCGTAATGGTGTGATGCACATCCTCGCTCTGAATGGATGCAACGATCTCATCCAACGCGAGGGTTCCATCCGCTTGATTTTTGATCGGGCGCGGATGAATGCCCCCCAGCGCAGACATTCCGCCCGCCTCGTTGACATAAATATGAGATTTATCCCCAACGATCACTTCATCCCCACGCTGACAGTGAACCAGCAGCGCAAGCAAATTGCCCATCGTCCCCGAAGGGACAAAAAGCGAATCTTCTTTGCCAAGCATCTCTGCCGCTTTTTCTTGCAGGCTATTCACAGTGGGGTCATCCATGTAAACATCGTCACCCACCTCGGCTTCCGCCATCGCCTCACGCATCTCCGGTGTAGGCTTGGTGACTGTATCAGAACGAAGATCTATGTAGTTCATGTAATGTCTCCTAAAAGAAAGTAGAAAGGAAGAAGATCAAAAGGAAAAAGATCGTCAATGACGATCTACCTTTTACTTCATACTTCTCACTTTTTACACTTATTACTACTCACCTATTCCCCCTCACCTCATCCAAAACAGCAGATAACTCAGCCGGTAGATCAGCCTCGAACACACGCGGCGTCTTCTCGTTCGGCAAAATGATCTTCAACTTCGCGGCATGGAGAAAATGCCTGTCGATCTCAACGGTCAGGCTCTTCCTGCCATAGATCGAATCACCCACAATGGGGCACCCTAAAAATTGACAGTGCAATCGAATTTGATGTGTACGCCCGGTATGAGGATGGAACTCCAACAGCGTGTGTTCTTTGAAAGCCTCCAGCGTCTTATATTCACTGACCGATTCGCGCCCCTTACCAGCAGGGACGATCGCCATCTTCTTTCTGTGGCTTGGGTCGCGCCCAATGGAGGCTTCCACCCGCCCCGTGGGCGTGGGCGGCTTGCCATCGACCAACGCAATGTAGGTCTTCTCCACCGTCCGCAAGCGGAATTGGTCTTGCAGCCAGCGGTGTGCCTGCTCATTCTTGGCAAGCACGATCAAGCCTGAAGTTTCCTTATCCAAACGATGCACCAAACCGGGGCGTTCTTCGCCGCCAATGCCTTCCATGTCCGGGTCGTAACCCAGCACCGCATGCACAAGCGTCCCTGAGTCATGTCCCGCCGCGGGATGAACCACCATCCCCGCAGGCTTGTTGACAATGATCAGATCCTCGTTTTCAAAAATAATATCGAGCGGAATATCCTCCCCGATCAAACCGCTTGGCACAGGCGGCGGAACACGCACCTCGACCTGCGCGCTCACATCGAGCGGCTGCCCAGACTTTTTGGCAGTCACTCCGTTGACCGAGACAAAGCCGTCATCGATCAGCCCTTGCAAACGGGCGCGCGAAAATTCAGGCAGACAGGTCACCAGGAATTTATCGAGCCGCCCCGCTTTTTCGCCCTCATAAGTAAACTTCTCAATACGGTCACTCACGATTGCTCACTATTCACTTGGGTCTGGTCACCAGGAACGGAATCTTGCTCACTACCGGTTAACATCTCTGCAGCCTTCCTTTTCTCTTCTCTTTCCTTGACCCAAACGCCAAGGAGCAACACAACAACACCAATGGAGATGGAAGCGTCTGCCAGGTTCAAAACCGGAAAGGTTCCCACAGAAATAAAATCCGTTACCTTGCCCATCATCAGCCGGTCGATCAAATTACCAGCCGCGCCTGCAAGCTGCAACCCCATCGCGAGGCGCAGAGTCCAATCTTCCTTCTCCACCTGACCATAGTAATAAATGATCGCCGAGATCACAATGAACGCCAGAATGGTGAATACCATGTTCCCGTTCTGAAACATTCCAAAAGCCGCGCCGCTGTTATACCAATGCACGATCCGCGCATAAGGAGAAAGCCACTCCATACCCTGGGGCAGCCACATCCCGCCATACTCAATATTCTCGCGTACCAGCCACTTTGTCCATTGGTCCAGCCCGGTTACAAAACCCGCCAGTCCCAATAACCCCAAATAATCTATCACTTTCGATTTCAACTTTCACCTCAATATAAAAATAGTCCGCCTATTTTACCGCACCGACAAAGACCCTCGGTACACGCGCACTGATATTTGTCATCACTTCGTATTCGTTCGTGCCAGCCCAATCTGCGTGCTCTTCGGGAGTGATGCCCCCGCCGAGCAGCGTAACCTCATCCCCCACCTTGATCTCATCCCCGCCCGCGTTGACCATGAACTGATCCATGCACACCCGCCCCACCTGCGGATAGGACTTGCCATGGATGAGCACCCGTCCTTGATTGGTGTTGCGGCGGAAGTACCCATCGGCGTATCCACACGGGACAGTGACGATCCGGGACTCCGCCCCAGCCTGCCACAGCGACCCATAGCTGACTGCACGCCCCGGCAGGGTGACCTTACTGTACACCACTTT
>JAGNWT010000105.1 GCA_017985935.1 Anaerolineales bacterium
TGTGAGCGCGGGGGGACTCGAACCCTCAACAAATGGCTTAAAAGGCCACTGCTCTGCCATTGAGCTACGCGCCCATTCGTTAAGCGGTTTGCATTCTAACATGTGAGATTGTTTGCGTCAACGTAATATTCCCGGTCAACGTTGCGTCTATCAGGCTGGAGGTACAAATGACAGACATCAATTATGTAACAGAAGCGGACTTTCAGGAAGAGGTAATCAGTGCTGAACTGCCTGTCCTCGTGGATTTCACGGCGACCTGGTGCCAGCCTTGCAAAATGATCGAACCCATTGTCAAGCAGTTGGCGGGGGAGTGGGAGGGCAAGGTAAAGGTGGTGAAGCTTGACGCCGACCAGAACCCGAACATCATGATGCAGTATGGCGTGATGGGCATCCCAACCTTGATGCTTTTCAAGGGTGGGCAGATCAAGGAGCGCATGACAGGCTTCCAACCCAAGGAAAAACTGGCCGCCAAGGTCACCCCGCACGTATAACCTGAGAAAACACCCAATAGAGCCGCGACTGTCGGCTCTATTTTTATTCCTGAAAATCACTGCAAAATTCCACATTTCATTGACGATTCCCCTACGGGCATGGTATCATTCGCCCGCTAAAAAACCAGCCGCAAGATGGCTGGATTTGTTTCGTAAACCATGAGGAGCAGCATATCAGCGCTAACGAATTTCGAGTAAATGAGGGCATCCGCGTCGCGGAAGTGCGCCTGATCGGGCCGGATGGCGGTAATGTCGGCGTTGTGCCGATTCGCCAGGCTTTGCAAATTGCACGCGATGCCGAGATGGATCTTGTGGAGGTTTCTCCCGGAGCCACTCCGCCGGTTTGCCGTGTAATGGACTTTGGAAAGTTCATTTACGAAAAGGCAAAGAAGGAACGTGAGGCAAAGAAGGCTCAGACCAAGATCGAGGTCAAAGAGATCCGCTTGCGTCCGAAGACCAATGAGGCGCATCGTGACTTCAAAGTGGATGATGCCCGCCGTTGGCTCAATCAGGGACACAAGGTGCGCGTCACCATCAAGTTCCGCGGCCGCGAAATGGATTATCCCGAGATCGCGCTCGAAGACTTGAAGGAGATCGTGCAGGATCTGGTGGATGTGGCCGTGGTGGAAGTCCCGCCGCAAATGGAAGGCCGCACCATGCTCGTGGTTCTTGCCCCTGCCAAGGCGGCTGCCAAGAAGAAAGAAAAAGGCGAACCGGCTGAGGCGAAGTCTGAAGCGTAAGCCTGAGAGATCGAAGAACCAAAACATGTGGATAGTCCACGGGAGAAGTAAAGTCCCGGGTTAATTTTCTGAAAGGAGCGAATGCAATGCCTCGCAAAGCAAAGAAGTCTGGTAAGTTAAAGCTGAAGACACACAAAGCGACATCCAAGCGATTTCGTTTAACTGGCTCCGGCACACTCGTGCGAACCAAAGGCGGCAAGAGCCACTTGCGCCGTCGAACGTCGGATCGCACCAAGGCGCTCTTGAGTGAAATGGTGGTCGTTCAGGGCCGCAAGTTCATCAAGCGCATTAAGCGTCTTGCCCCCCACATGGAAGGCTAGTCCTTCCGGTCGTTGTCAATTTTTAGTTGCGGCTTTCGGGTGTGCGCAACTGGTGTCGCCTCATAGCGCACCGACGCCCGCGAGTTTGCAGGAGGTATAAGAAATGCGCGTAAAAGGAGGCCCGCAAGGGCATCTACGTCACAAGAAAATTTTGAAGATCACGAAGGGCCAGCGCGGCTCGAAGAGCACCCTGTTCAAGCGTGCCAACGAAGCCATGCTCAAGAGCCTGTGGTACGCCACCCGTGATCGCCGCGTGCGCAAACGCGATCTTCGCAAGTTGTGGATCGCCCGTATCAACGCCGCGGCCCGCTTGAACGGCACCACCTACAGCAAGTTGGTGTCTGCCCTCAAGAAGGCAAGCATCGACCTCAATCGCAAGATGCTCGCAGACCTGGCAGTACGCAATCCGCATGCTTTCGCCGCGGTCGTTGCGAAAACAAAATAAGCAAATGAAATTGGTCGGGATGAAAATCCCGACCAATTTTTTTAACGGGGTAAAATAAATCCATGAATGTTGTTTTGGTCGAGCGCCTGCTTGCGACGAGCCAGACCCTGCAGATCGTGCAGGGAGATATCACCACGGATGATGTCGATGCTATTGTGAACGCGGCGAACGAGAACCTTCAGCATGGAGGCGGCGTGGCTTGGGCGATCTTGCGGCGTGGTGGAGGTGTGATCCAGACGGAGAGCGACGCGTGGATCAAGGTTCATGGACCTGTCAGCCATGCGCGCCCGGCGTGGACCTCGGGCGGGGCGCTGCCTGCGAAGTATGTCATCCACGCTGTGGGTCCGGTCTGGGGGGACGGCGATGAAGACAATAAATTATCCGCCGCAGTCGCAGGGTCTTTACAGGCTGCAGATGAATTGAATTGCACCTCCATTTCCATGCCGGCTATTTCCACTGGGATATTTGGTTTCCCGAAAGAGCGAGCTGCAGGAGTCATCTTTTCGTCCATTGAAAAATATTTTTCAAGCTCAACCAGTTCATCCTTGAAGACCGTCCGGATCGTTTTGTTTGACGATGCAACTGTACAGTCATTTCTAAAAATTTGGGACGAATGATCTTCATTCCCCTTTGTCTTTTCCCTTATCCATGATCACATCCACACATAACCCCAAGTTGAAACTGACCCGCGCCCTGTTGGGGCGTTCAAAGGAACGCCGCGAAGCGGGCGCTTTTGTGGTGGAAGGCGTGCGGCTGGTGGAAGAAGCGGTCGCTGCCGGATGGAAGATCCGGTTTGCGCTTTGGGATGAGACTTTGCGTGAGCGGGGAGTTTCGATCGTTGACCGGCTGATCTCGCAGGGAGCGGATGTTGAAGAAGTTTCAACCGGTTTGATGAAATCGCTGAGCGAAACAGAATCCCCGCAGGGCATTCTGGCTGTGGTTGAGTTCGATCAACGCCCCATCCCTGACCGCCCCAATTTCATCCTCATCCCCGATCAGATCCGCGACCCGGGCAACCTCGGCACTTTATTACGGACCGCTGCCGCGGCAGGCGTGCAGGCTGTGATCCTCCCGCCGGAGACCACAGATGCTTTCGCGCCAAAGGTCGTCCGCTCTGGAATGGGCGCGCATTTCCGTTTGCCCATCCATTCACTCAGCTGGGACCAGACGGCAGGGGTCGTAAATTCAGCAGGTATAAAAGTGTTGATCGCGGATATGGATGGCGTGCCTTGCTGGCAAACTGACCTGACCAGCCCGGTCGCTTTGATCGTTGGTGGGGAGGCGGAGGGAGCAAGCGAATCCGCGCGGAAACTTGCGAATGGAAAGATCAGCATTCCCATGGCTGGGGATGTCGAATCCCTGAACGCTGGCGTGGCAGGGAGTGTGTTAATGTTTGAAGTGACAAGGCAAAGAACAATCGTAAAAAGGTAGGAATGGACAAATGAAGATCCGCTCCATTACATATTTTTGTAACCCCAAATATCCGCTTGAAGAAAATGTCCTGCAAGAAGCAGGAAGTTTTTTATCTGCGGCCAAGTCTGCGTTTGAAACTGCCGGCTATGAAGTGCAGACCGTTCGCCTGGCGACCGTCCCTTTTCCTGAAATGTTGGGCGCAGGTCATGTTGGTGATTTGCCCAAGTACGCCGAACGCTTCGGCAAGGCGATCAAGGAAGCGGGCATTTTTTATGCGGCGTTGGGTCCCGCCTTGCCTGAGTCATTGACCAGTTATCAGGTCATCCCTGAAGCCATCGCAGCGAGCGACAATATTTTCTACAGCGGGGTGATGGCGGACCATGCGTCCATTCACCTTTCAGCGTTGAGAGCCTGTGCGGAAGTGATCGTAAGATCCGCGCCCATTGACCCGAACGGATTCGCAAACTTGAACTTTGCCGCGTTGGCGAACGTCCGCGCGGGCGCGCCTTTCTTCCCGGCTGCATATCATGATGACGATGAAGCACCTGCCTTTGCCATTGCGACCGAGTCAGCCGACCTGGCGGTGGATGCATTCGCTGGCGCACGGACTTTGGAGGAAGGGCGGCGTGCGCTCATCTCCGAGATCACGAAGCATGGACAAGCCATCGCCCGCGTTGCCAGATCCCTGACCGGGATCGCGCACGCTCCTAATTTCAGAGGGATCGACTTCTCGCTCGCCCCATTCCCCGATGACGCCCACTCGTTGGGTGGAGCGGTTGAAGAAATGGGCGTGCCAAAGATCGGCTTGCATGGGTCACTTGCCGCGGCGGCCATCCTGACCGAAGCGGTGGACCGCGCCGACTTTCCGCACACCGGTTTCAGCGGATTTATGCAGCCGGTCCTGGAAGATTCGGTGCTTGCCAAACGAGCCGCCGAAGGCGTGCTCACCATCAAAGATGCTTTGCTGTATTCCGCAGTTTGCGGAACAGGGTTGGATACCGTGCCGCTGCCAGGTGACACAACCGCAGAGCAGATCGTTCCGCTTCTGCTTGATCTCTCTGCGCTGGCATTGCGCCTGAACAAACCGCTCACTGCTCGGCTGATGCCCGTGCCCGGAAAAAAAGCGGGCGATGCCACGAACTTTGATTTTGGGTTTTTCGCCAACAGCAAGGTGATGAGCCTGAACTCTGAGCCCTTGTCAGCCCCATTGAATGGAGAAGAAAGTATTCCCCTCAAAGAAAAACGTTCCAACGATTGATCGTTGGAACGTTTTTCTTATTCCCGCCAGTACTCCCCGCCTCCGCCTTCCCGCTTCATCAGCCCATAGCCCACCAACTCCCGCCGCAGGCTGGCTGTGTCGGCATGGAATTGTCCGAGGATCTCATTCACCTTTTTCTCGCTGTAACGTTTGTTGGGCTCAAAAGCCTTCACCACATATCGCAGCACGGCTTCCAACTTTTTTCGCTGGGCAGGGATGGTCTTCAAACTGCCATCCTTGCGCGTAAAATCGTTGACTACTTTTGAATCGTACGCATCGAGATCAACTTCAGAAACAGAGGCCTGAAGATTTTCGCGCGAGAACAGGCTGCGTGACTTTTCCTCCAACGCCTTTTCATCCAATTGATAGACGTTGTAATAACTCTCGGTGCGCGCGCTGACCAGCCCGATCTCTGCCAGCTTCGCAAGATGATGCGAAACCGTGGAGGCTTTCAAGTCGAGCAGGGCGGCGAGCTCTTCCACGCTGTAGGGCTGCTGTGCCAGCAAGCCAACGATCTTAAGCCGGTTTGCATCTGCGAAGGCTTTGAAGAAGGCGACCACTTCATCGCTCATTGATCACCTTCCTTTACGCGCCAATAACGCGATCCATTACTCAGGCGTGCAAGCAGATTGGCATCGATCAGGTCGCGGCGCAGACCCGCCGTATCCACATTGAAACGACGAATGACATCGTTGACTTCCCTTTCGGTGTAATCCCTTTCGAACTCGAAGAAACCGATCAGATACTTCAAGATGACCTGCAATTTTGGCGCGGCGGGGATCTGCCAGATGCTTCCATCGGCTCGAAGGTGAGCCTTCAATATTTTTTTGGATCTCTCATCCAGATCATTTGGCGGCTGAAAGGATGGACGCTGGGACTCGAGCTTTTCCTGCGCGAGAACAGCGAGTCTTTCGTCGTTCAAGCTGAATACACCTTCGGATTGAGCGACCGCCCCGACAAATTCCAGAAAGGAGAGGTGGTTGAGCGAGTCCTTTGCAGAAAGATTCAGGCGCGCGGCGATCTCCTCGCGGGTGGCGGGTTTCTTCGTGAGCAGACCAATGATCCGCAAGCGGTGCGGGTCAGACATGGCTTTGACGAAATCGAGCATTTGAGGATTTGTTTCCATAATTCACATCCGTGCATCTAATTAGATAGTCATCGAATTAGATTTTATGCAGGAATTCCCGCCATGTCAAGTAAAATATGCCATGCTGAATTCTTGAAGGAAGAGAGAGATGGACTTGGACGATAAACCGCTTTATTCACAAAGTACGATCTTTGGCTCAGGGCTTGGCGCGGCGATCGGGCTGCTGCTTGGCGCAGCAACCGGCGCTTTGAGCGCCAGTTGGGAAGGCGTGCGTTTCGGCGCAATGGCAGGAATCCTGTTTGGGTTGTTGACCGGCGCAATGACCGGCGCACTCACAGTTCGCATGGCCGGGCGCACGGGCGGCGTGAGCACGGGAGCCTACACCGGCATGTTGTTCGGCGCTTTGCTGGGCGGCGCGATGGGCATCTTCATCCCTGATTCATTTCGGGCAAGCGTTTCTGCCTTGGGAGTGCTGGTGCTGCAGGTGTTGGCGCAGGGACGTTTTGAAGCGGCAGTGCTGTTGAGTTTTCTGCTTTCATGCATCGCGACCATGGTGGGAGCGTGGGTGGGCGGACGCAACCTGAAACCGCGTGACCCAAACAAGCCCGCCTAGGCTGGCTGTTTTGTTTGACCGGCACGCATGCCGTGCTATACTTTTATCAATATTCAAATTTTAGATACAGGCGAGAATCTCATGGATAAAACTTTGATCGAAGTCCCGACCGAGTTGCTGCAAGCCGCTAAACTGACCGCGCAAGATGCGCGCACCCAACTGGCGATCCGTCTGTATCAAATGCACCGCTTGAACGAAGCGCAGGCGCGCGAGCTGGCAGGCGATGCCCGGGCGATCGAGTCGCTGGTTTGGGGCACTCAGGCAACAGGGCGGGTGGACCTCGATGAGTTCATCTCATGGGCTTCGCACGATCTTAAATCACCACTCAATTCCATGATCGGCTTTCTCAAGGTCATCCTCAAGGGCATGGATGGACCGGTCAATGACATGCAGGCCGGCGACCTGAACACAGCCCTGAACGGCAGCCAACGCATGTTGACCCTGATCAGTCACCTGGTGGATATGGCACGGCTGAACAATGGCGAGATCGCGCTCAGGCTGGAGGTGTTCAGCATGCCCAAACTGGTGGAGGATGCGGTCGATCGCTGGAAGCTGGCGAATCCCGCTGTGCCGGTGGAGTTGAGCGTGAACGTAACCTACCCCGACCTTAAGCTGGATATGAATTACATGCGGAACGTGATCACGAACCTGCTGACCTTCGCCGCATTTCGGGTCACCAACGGGAGCATTGCGCTTGACCTTCATGATGAGGCAGGCGGGCTGCGGGTGACCGCTCAAAGCCGGGGAAATAAATCACGCGATAAATATGAAATGGATTCGACCATGTTGGGATTTATCAGCGGGTCGTTGATCCGATTGCACGGGGGAACCATGGATGAACCACAGGAAACAGATGACGGCGTCTTGTTATCTTTCGTGATGCCGCATTGACCTTACCAAACCAAACTGGAGGCACAAATGGAATTCACACAACTGGGGCGTACGGGCTTGAAGGTTTCGCGTTTATGTTTGGGGACAATGAATTTCGGTCCGCTTACAAGCGAGGAGGATTCCTTTGCCATCATGGACAAGGCTCTTGATCTTGGGATCAACTTCTTCGACACGGCCAATGTCTATGGCTGGAAGCTCGGTGAAGGGGTGACCGAAAATATTGTCGGGCGCTGGTTTGCTCAGGGCGGGGGAAGACGCGAAAAGACGGTCATCGCGACAAAGGTGTTCGGGCGGATGGGTGAATGGCCCAATCAGTCACGTCTCTCCGCGCTGCACATCCGTGAGGCCTGCGAGGCTTCGCTCAAGCGGATGCAGACCGATCATATTGACCTGTATCAGATGCACCACATCGATAGGCTCACCCCCTGGGAAGAGATCTGGCAGGCGATGGATGTCCTTGTTCAGCAGGGCAAGGTGTTGTATGTAGGCTCATCAAATTTTGCGGGATGGCAGATCGCCAAAGCGCAGGAGGCGGCCAAAGCCCGTCACTTTATGGGGCTGGTCTGCGAACAGAGTTTGTACAGCCTGAATGACCGCATGATCGAGCTTGAGGTTGTGCCGGCTTGCAAGGATTATGGTCTGGGGCTCATCCCGTGGAGTCCGCTTTCGGGCGGGCTGTTGGGCGGCATCCTGCGAAAGATCAAGGATGGTCGTCGCGCTTCGGAGAACATCAAAAAGAAGGTCGAAGAAAAACGGTCGAACTTAAAAGCGTGGGAAGGGTTCTGCAAGGATCTGGGCGAGAACCCCGCAGATGTGGCGCTGGCATGGCTGCTGACGAACCCGGTCGTGACCGCGCCCATCATTGGTCCGCGCACGATGGAACAGTTGACCGGCTCATTGCGCGCTTTGAAGATCAAGCTCAACAAAGACGCGATGAAGCGCATCGACGAGATCTGGCCCGGCCCCGGCGGAGAAGCGCCCGAGGCATACGCCTGGTAATTTGAAAAGCACACTTGCCCCCGGGTGGATCATTCCGCTCGGGGGCAAGATGATTTTTGGAACAAAGGAGATTCTCTTGGCACTCACACCCCTTCCCCCCGGCATGAAGATCGCCGCGCAGATCACCCCCGAACCCACGCAGGAAGAGCTTGATTTCATTAACCAGATGGGTGTGGAATATGTCGTTCTATGGACTGGCGGCGATAAAGCCAGCTACGACTATTATTCCAGCCGCAAGCAATTGTTTGAATCCGCCGGGTTGAAGGTTTATGGCTTTGGCAGTTTCAGTGTCCACAACCAGGATGTCATCACATTGGGGCTGCCCGGCCGTGATGAGAAGATCGAAGAATATAAAACCCACCTGCGGAATCTCGGCAAGGCCGGGATCCCGTACACCACCTACGCTCACATGGCGAACGGCATCTGGAGCACCGAAGGCGAACTGACCCGCGGCAACGCGCCGGCTCGCGCATTCGATCTTGCGAAGGCGAAAAAAGGCTGGTGGATCGATCGCACCTACGAAGGTCCGCTCACGCACGGGCGCACCTACAGCGAGGAAGAGATCTGGGAAAACTTCATCTACTTCATCAAGCAGGTTGCGCCAGTGGCGGAGGAAGCCAACGTCCGCATTGGCATCCATCCCGACGATCCCCCGGTCCACGATCTGGGCGGAGTGCCGCGCTGCATCTTTGGCAATTTCGATGGGTACAAGCGCGCGCTTGAGATCGCCGACAGCCCCAACGTGGGCATGTGTCTGTGCGTTGGCTGCTGGCTCGAAGGCGGCTCCAAGATGGGCAGGGACGTGTTCGAGACCATTCAATATTTTGGCGAGCGCAAAAAACTATTCAAGGTCCACTTCCGCAATGTGGATCAACCCATGCCGCATTTTGTCGAAACGTTCATTGATGACGGCTACATGGATATGTACAAGGTTTTGAAAGCCATGCAAGCAGTGGATTTCGACGGGGTGTTCATCGCCGATCATATCCCGACGATGGGCGGGAATCCACGGGTGGGCACGGCATACACCATCGGGTATATGAAGGCCCTGCTGTCCAGAGTCAACGCTGAAGCGAAAGGATAACCAATGAAGATCACAGACCTCAAGTGCGCGGTCATCGGCGATAATCCCGTCATCCGCATTAATACAGACGAAGGGATCTATGGCTACGGTCAAGCCGAGAACACCAAACCCTACCTCAAGCCGCATGTGCTGTTCTATAAAAAATGGCTGCTTGGAGAAGACCCCACCAATGTTGAACGGGTGATGATGAAGATCCGCCGTATGGGAAGTTTCAA
>JAGNWT010000038.1:0-21749 GCA_017985935.1 Anaerolineales bacterium
AGCCCTGCGAACCCTGCGCCGATAATGACAATGTGGGGGAGTGATGTTGTGTTCATGGTTCCTCTAATGTGATTTATTTCACAATTATTATAACCAAAACGGTCTTATTTGGGAATGTTTTCACAATAGGAGATTGGTACTGGAATGTGGACTGAAGTCCGCACTCCGAAAATAAAAAAAGCACTCCCGCTTCTTTCTACGGGAGGGCTGATTCTGGCTTCGATCAGGATCCAAACTTTGAGATTTCCTGCTCCATCACCTCAGCAGGAAAATCCATACCATGAGCGGGGTACACGCGTTTGATTCCCATTGGCAAAATTTTCTTCCAGCTTTGCACCACAAGATTGATGTCATCTGCCAGCACAGGTAGACCTGGCGAAAGGCGCAAATACCAATCGTTCATCGCCATGTCCCCAACGAGAGCATCGCCCGAATCAAGCAGGATGCTCGAATGTCCCATCGAATGACCTGGCGTGTAAATCACCTTGCCTGGAATGCCGTACTCCGCCAGCGACATGCCGTTGTCATCCAGCACCATGTCCACTTTGATCTTTGGCAGATGCGGATGAAGCAGCGCCTTGGCTGATGCCGCCATCATTCGCCCATATGGAGTTGTGCCAGCAGGGAAGGGCGGCTCACCTGTCTCGACCATGAACTGGTCCCGTCCATGAACAGCGACCTTCGCCCCAGTCATCTCGCGGATATCGCTCAGGCAGGTGATGTGATCCCAGTGTCCGTGTGTGAGCAGGATCAGGTCAATGGACTTCGGGTCCACGCTGAGGGATTTCAGCCCGCGCACAAAAGCGGATGTGCCGCCCCATGCGCCCGCGTCAACGAGAATCGTCTGCTCGCCGCGAAGCAGAAAGCAATTGCAAATTCCAACAGGGATGCGGTGAAAGGTAAAAGACATTATTTTTCGTATCCATGTGGATGCGATGTGTGCCACTCCCATGCGCTGGAGAGAATCTCTTGCATGTTGGTGTGGGTGGGCTTCCAGCCAAGCTCGCTCATGATGCGTTTGGGCGAAGCGACCAATCGCGCTGAGTCGCCAGGGCGGCGCGGAGATTCAACTGTCGGGATGGCGTGACCCGTCACTTTGCGGGCGGTCTCGATCACTTCACGGACAGAGAATCCATTTCCGCTGCCGACGTTGTAGATCATCTTGTCTTTGGATTCGAGCGCACCCAAAGCAAGGATGTGCGCCGAAACCAGGTCCGCGATGTGGATGTAATCACGGATGCAGGTGCCATCGGGGGTGGGATAGTCTGTGCCGAAGATGGTGGCAGACTCAGCCTGCCCGAGTGCGATCTGCAACACGCGCGGGATGAGATGTGACTCGGGCTGGTGCGCTTCACCGCGCCCGGGCAACGCTCCGCAGGCGTTGAAGTAACGCAAGATGGCAAAGTGCAATCCGTGGATCTGACGGTACCATTCGAGCGCCTGCTCGGTCATCAACTTGGTGTGACCATAGACATTGGTCGGTCCGATGGGGGAGTCTTCGGTCAACGGCTCTTCGCTGGATTGATACACCGCGGCAGTGGAGGAGAACACAAATTTTTTCACGCCCGCCTGCACAGCGGTTTCCATCAGTTGGAGCGAATTGGCGAAATTATTGCGGAAGAACTTGCCCGGGTCTTTCATGCTTTCGCCTGCTTCAATGAAAGCGGCGAAGTGCATGATGGCATCGTATTTGGTGGCGGTTAGCGCTTCGGCGAGTGCGTGGCTGTCTTCCAGACTCGCATGGATGAATTTTGCGCCCTGCGGCACGGCTTCACGATGCCCTGTCACTAGCGAGTCGTACACGGTGACGTTGTGCCCGGCATTGACCAGCGCTTCTGCTGTGGCAGATCCGATGTACCCTGCACCGCCTGAAATGAATATGTTCATGAGCTCTCCTGAAAATGTTTGCGGAATTATATCTCAAGGGCGTGCAGGCTTGAATCGGCATGTTTTTGATGTGAAGAATTGCCATATTTTATTGCCTTTTTTCGATTGTTGTTTTGGGGTAATATTGCTCACTAGATATGGAATCTACAAAGTTACCCGCTCCTGAGCCGCAAAACAGCCCCAAGCCCGTTCGTAGAACGCCTTCGCGGCTGCGTTCTTTGAATCCCTTCTTCTCGACCATGGGCGTGGCGATGCTGCTGGCGACCCTCTTTACAGCATGGACTCCCAACAGCTTTTTTGCCAGCAACATGCGCGAGCAGCTGCGATTGATCCTCACGCCTCAAGCTCCGCTGAATACTGTTTCCTCTCCCCAGCCTCAACTGCGGATCGGTATTGTCGCGGGGCATAACGGCAACGACTCAGGCGCGGTCTGCACGAATGAGAACGGGGAAGTGGACCTGAAGGAAGCGGATGTTAATCTTGATATTGCCACCCGGGTCAAAAAGAGTCTCGAAGATCAGGGCTACAAGGTGGACCTGCTGAACGAATTCGATACGCGCTTGAATGGGTATCGGGCTGTTGCTTTGGTATCCATCCACAACGATTCTTGTGAATACGTCAACGATGAAGCCACCGGTTTTAAAGTGGCATCCTCTCTTGAAACACATGATGTGAATCGCGCGCAACGCCTGACGACCTGCCTTGTAGATCGGTATTCCCGCACGACCGGCATGTCTTTTCACGCGGGCAGCATCACAGGCGATATGCGTGAGTACCATGCCTTCTCCGAGATCGACCCAAATACGATCACTGCGATCATTGAGACCGGGTTCCTGTATCTCGACCGGGAGATCCTCACCTCTGAGCCAGACCGGATCGCAGAGGGTGTGACCCAGGGCATTCTTTGTTTTCTGAAGAATGAGAATGTTTCCCCGACCGCCATTCCAAATTCACCATGAAACGGGCATTTGATTATCAGCGCAATGGACATCGAGTCTTTGCATTGATGTTTTTTCTGGTCCTTGCAGGGTGCGCTCCTGCCTCTGCTCCGGCGGCGGAAGTAACGCCGCCAACTCACGCTCGTTTATTCGCCACTGCTTTCATTGCCAAACCGAATGCGTTGGTCATCCCGCCTGCTCAAATCCCAACCAGCCTGCCGATCGATACCTCCATCCCTGTGCCGACCGCGGTGCAAGCACAGCCTCCCTTGCAAGCTTCTCTTGTTAATTCCGTTGAAGCGCCCACTCAGGTTCCCACACAGGAATTGACCCTGCCAACGATCATACCCACCCTGGAAGTGTCCACTCAAGTGCAGACCGTGGACATTGTGATTGACCCGACCGCGGTGCCGACGAACGCGCCCGCTGATGTCTCTGCTGAGCCAACCGTGGAGTCGGTCATATCCGCCCAGATCGTGGAGAGCGCATCGGTGGCTTCGGTGTCCAACCCATATTCCGCGCCATCCTACAGCGGGAACAAATACATCCTGGTGGACATCTCAGATCAGCACATGTTTGTTTATGAAGGCGATGTGGTTGTGTATAGTTTTGTCGCGTCCACTGGAATGAACAATGCCACCCGAGCCGGACTCTTCAGTGTGCTGGATAAGATCCCGAATGCGTATGGCGCCACATGGAATATCTGGATGCCCAACTGGCTTGGCATCTATTGGGCGGGGAGCCTTGAGAACGGGATCCACGCCCTGCCGATCCTCTCGAACGGCGCGATCCTTTGGGAGGGGTATCTTGGTACGCCCATTTCCTATGGATGTGTGGTGCTCGGGACTTATGAATCTAAATTGTTGTATGACTGGGCAGAAGTTGGTACTCCCGTGGAAATTCAATGGTAACGGCTTATAATTGAATTGAATTTTTTACGTGTTTATCCGTACTCTGCACTTTTATCGAATGGAGTGACCCATGCAGAACAGAAGCAAAAATCCCGAAGGTACGATCAACTCACAGAAGGGGAATCAGGCGCAGGGCGCAGGGCGGAGCGCTGGCGCGAAACGATCTAAAAAGCCGAATCTCATCCTTCCCATTTTGTTGGTTCTCATGGGCTGCGCGGTATTTTTATTCGCCGCCTGGTCAGCTGTAACCTCTCCGGTGATGGCGTCCATTTTGAATTTGGCTGCTGCGCCGCAGGAACAAGCCGCGCCGCGTCAGTCGTTCGCGCAGGTGAATATTGCCAAACCGGCATCGATGGCTCCTGTTGCCGTCCAGCCGTTGATCGAGTCGTCTGCGCCGCAATTACCCGCCGCAACTGCTGTTGAAGAATCTTTGCCGGTAATTGTAGACGCCGCTCCAACTGCCGCGCCGACCCTCGAACCCACGCTCGAGCCAACAGCCATTCCTCAACAGACCGAAGCGCCGCTTGTGGCGCAGATCGTGGATGATTCCGCTCTGCCCACTGCCACATCCGATGTGACCGCTCCGCAGGCGACCGTGGAGCCTGGCGGTGTCTCGGCACAGATCGTCTCTGATACGCCCACTTCTGAATATACGGCTCCGACCGCTGTTGCCTATGCTCCAGTGACGGGCAGCGGCGAACGCTGGATCGATGTTAATCTTTCGGAGCAGCGTGTTTATGCCTACGAAGGCGATACGCTTGTGAATTCATTTATCGTTTCCACCGGCACCTGGCAGACGCCGACCGTGACCGGCAAATACAAGATCTGGATCAAGGTCCGTTCGCAGGCGATGTCTGGTCCCGGTTATTATCTTCCCGATGTGCCGTATGTGATGTATTTTTATAAGGACTATGGGCTGCATGGCACATACTGGCATAATAACTTTGGGACTCCGATGAGTCACGGTTGTGTCAACCTTTCCATCCCTGACTCGCAGTGGTTGTACAACTTCGCTTCCGTGGGGACGGTTGTGAACGTTCATTATTAATTCGGTCAGTAAATGTTTTAGAGGTTCGTAGTTATTGAGAATGGATTCAAAAAAAATATCGCGGCGTGACTTTCTAAAATTGAGCGGGTTGGGGCTGGCAGGTTTGTTCGTGCCTCCGCTCAATTTTGATTTTAAAGACTCCTTCGATGGGTTGCAGGGGCGGGTCACCACGCGCATGATCTGGATGTATGACAGTCCCTCTGCTGATGCGGAACCAGTCAAGATCTGTCAGCGTGATATGCTGCTGAACATCACCAACACCACTATTAGCGAAGACTTGAATACGCATAACCGCATCTGGTATGAGATCGGAAAAGAGGGGTACGTTTATTCGGGATATGTTCAACCAGTGCGCACTCTGTTGAACACACCGCAGTTGACCATTCCCAAAGAGGGTTTGCTGGCAGAGATCAGCGTGCCATACACAGATGCCTACGAAACAGCGGATAGGAAATCCAGGGTGGCGTATCGCATGTATTACGAAACGACCCATTGGATCAAATCTGTCAGCACCGACCCGAAGGATGGGCAGGTCTGGTATCAAGTGCGCGACGACAAGTTCGACAAGCTTTATTACGCGCGCGCCGAGCACATGCGCATCCTGCCAGCCGAGGAGCTTGCTCCGCTCTCGCCCGATGTGCCCAACAGTCAGAAAAAGATCCGTGTGCAGTTGGACGACCAGATCGTCATTGCCTACGAAAACAATGTGCCGGTCTTCGTCAGCCCGGCGTCCACCGGAGGCATCTTCCGCCGCGGAACCTACACCACGCCCAAGGGATCGTTCATCACCTACTACAAACGCCCCTCCCGGCACATGGCGGCAGGTGACATTGCCGCCAGCGGATTCGACCTGCCCGGCGTGCCTTGGGTGCAATACATTACCGAAAGTGGGATATCCTTCCACGGCACATTCTGGCACAATGATTTCGGACGCCCGCACTCGCATGGCTGCATCAACCTCTCGACCCAAGCTGCCAAATGGCTCTACCGTTGGACCACGCCGCAAGTCTCCATGAGCAAGGAGTTTTCCTTCGGCGGCGTGGGCACAAATGTGGAGATCGTCCTGTGATCCCCTCCAAACGCCTGATTCAGGAAAGATAAAGGCACGCAAGGTTATCTATCATCCATAAATGAAAACTGACATCAAACTATCCCGCCGTGAATTTCTAAAACTGACTGCATCAGGCGTGCTCGGGCTTGCCCTCTCCGAAATGGGCATTGCCTCCGCCCTGACCGCTCCGCCCGCCACCCAGGGACGAATCACATGGAGCGGCATCCCGCTCTACGATGAGCCATACTTCAACGCCAATAAAAAATCCCTTTTTGGCATGGACCAGGTGATCGACCTCAAAGGGCAGGTCGATGGTGAAGAAGGCAATCCCTTCAACAAAGCCTGGTATCAGGTCGAGGATGGATACACCTACTCGGGCTGGCTGCAGCCCGTGGAAACGAAAAGGCAAAAACCCGTTTACCAGATTCCCGCCGCGGGTCAACTGGGCGAGATCACCGTTCCCATCAGCGATACCCGCCTCGCGCCTTTCACCTTCTCGCGAAAGGGTTACCGCCTGTATTATGGAAGCACGCACTGGGTGAAGAAAGTGGTTGTGACTCGTGACGAAAAAAGCATCTGGTATGAGATCTTCGACAACCACCTGAAGAAATCATTCTACGTCCCTTCCTACAACATGCGCCTCATTCCCGACGAGGAGTTGGGTCTGCTTTCCCCGGAAGTTCCCGAGGCTGACAAGAGGATCCACGTTGATCTCACCACTCAGTTCGTCACCGCATTTGAAGGGAGCACGATGGTCTTCTCATCGCGTTGTTCAAGCGGAGCGGGCGGCACGCGCACCCCAACCGGAGACTTCCTCACCTATCACAAGGGACCGTCTGTCCACATGACCAACCAGGGCGATGCGGTGAACAACATCTATGACCTGCCAGGCGTGCCGTGGTGTACTTTCTTCACAGGCTTTGGCAACGCCTTCCACGGGACGTACTGGCATAATGACTATGGGCGTCCACGCAGCCACGGCTGCATCAACCTGCCTTCGGAAGATGCAAAGTGGGTCTATCGTTGGAGCCGTCCCAACCTGCCGCCCGATGAAGATTACCTGCATCTTCCGGGCGAAGGGACTCGCATCCAGATCGTATAATGCTCGTAGATATGTCGTAATGCCTTTGTGGAACACATTCACCACAAAAGGCAATCGACCAAGGAGAAAAAAATGAACCCTGCATTTCAATTCAATCAATACCTGCTCAAACGTCAGGTCTTTGCCCTGACCGGAAAATTCCGCTTCTATGCCCCCAATGGGCAGATGGTGCTTTTCAGCGAGCAAAAAATGTTCAAACTGCGCGAAGACATCCGGGTGTACTCGGATGAAAGCAAGACCCAGGAAGTGTTAATGATCAAGGCGCGTCAGATCATTGACTTTTCCGCCGCCTACGATGTGGTGGACAGCGCCACCGGTCAGAGGGTTGGCGCGCTTCGCCGCAAAGGACTCGCGTCCATTCTGCGCGATGAGTGGGAGATCCTTGATGCGGGCGATAACATGCTTGGCATCCTGTTCGAAGACAGCATGGGCATGGCTTTGCTGCGCCGCTTTTTGAGCAACCTTATCCCGCAGAATTATGACATTACCATCGGTGCAAACCGTGTGGCAGACCTCAAGCAGAACTTCAATCCATTCACCTATGAATTGGGATTGGACTTCAGCATGGACACCAATCACAGCCTTGACCGCCGAATGGGGATCGCCGCGGGAATCCTGCTCGCCGCTGTTGAAGGCAGACAGGGCTAGCCTGTCATGCCAAGACAACCTCTCTTTGCTGGACTGGTGATCGACGAGTCGGGTCGTCCTGCTGAGTCAGCCATGATCGGAAGCGACCCCTGCTATGTGATCGATGACGCCGGATTTCGTCGTCACATCCCCGCCGAGCAGATCGACCGCGCCGTCCTTTCTCAGATGGCTGAAATGATGAAGGGCAGTGAAGATATCCTCTCGGAGCAGACCGCGAAAATGCTCGGGCAGGATGATCCCTTTTCCAAGGCGATGATCGAACAACAGTTGAAGAATATCGACAAGCAGTTTGACGTCCTGATGCAGACCGGGATCCCTGAAGACATGCGCGCCTATCTCGGCATGATGGGCTTCAAGGTCATCATCAACTATCACGGTGAGATCATCCGTGTGGAACAACCCGGCGCTTCGGGCGGCGACGAAGAATAGAGTCTTCAAACCCAACCAAACTTCGGAGGATTCAAGTCCTCCGAAGTTTTTTGCTTAAATAAACCCTGATATAATTTTGTGCATGAATCCAAAGCGCTTTTTCATATTAATTATTCTGGTAAGCCTGCTGTTGACCGGGTTGTGGCTGCCTGCCAACGCGGCTCCCAGCGCGCAGCAGCAGATCCCCACACCAACGGCTGGTGCAGACGGACGTATCATTTATGTAGTACAGGCGGGAGATAGCTGTATTCGTGTGGCCGCATTGAACGGCATTTCACAGGAAGTCCTGCGGCAGTTGAACTCAACGCTCGATGAGAACTGCACCCTTTTTGAAGGGCAGGAACTTCTGATCGGGCTGATCTCCCAAGCTGGAACGCCCACCGCGGGACCTTCGCCCACGCCGGCGCCTCCCACGCCATCTCCCACGCCGTTCACCGGCACGACCGAAGTGTGTGTGCTGCTCTTTGAAGATTCCAACGGGAATGCCTTGCGTGAAGAGACCGAACCCGCCGTTTCAGGCGGCGCTGTCAGTGTGACCGAAAATAACGGCGAGTATTCCGCTTCGCTGCAGACCACCATCCCCGCTGACCCTGAGGCGTATCAGGGCGTGTGTTTCTCAGACGTACCCGAAGGAAATTACAACATTACCGTGGGTATTCCCGATAACTACAACCCGACCATGAACCTGAATTATTCGCTCGACGTGAAAGCCGGCGATCAGGCCTTTGTCAATTTTGGCGCGCAGTCCAAGGATGTGGTGATGGACCCGGGGGCAAATCAGCCTGCCGAGGAAGAAACGACCTCTCCGTTGTTCGGCATCATTGGTGGGTTGCTCTTGTTGGGCGGCGCGGTGCTTGGGTATTACGCGTGGCGCTCCGGCAAGCCGGAAAGCAAGCTCTCAGGCGGCAATAATATTTTGAGATGATCTCTTCTTGATAAAAATGATCCCGCAGATCTTTGGTCTGCGGGATTTTATTTTGTCTTTAGTGTGAATGTCTGACGATGAATGGGGGAGTAGCCCAACTTTGATATGGCTTTCCGATGCGCCAATGTGCCATATCCCTTGTGGCGCATCAAACCGTAATCTGGGAATTGGTCATGCAGCCGGAGCATGTGCTCATCCCGGGTGGTCTTGGCAAGGATGGAGGCTGCGGCAATGCTCAACGAGCGTTGATCACCTTTAACCAGCGCCGTCTGCGAAATATCCAGTTCGGGCAGCTCAAGGCGGAAGTCTGTCAGCAGGTAGTGAGGGAAGAGGTTCAGCATTTCCACGGCGCGGAGAGCCGCGAGGCGGGTGGCAGAGACAATGCCCAGTGAGTCGATCTCTTCTGCGGAAGCAAATCCAACACCCCATGTCCGCGCGATCTCCTTGATGCGCGGCGCGAGTTGGTCGCGCTTGCGGGGAGTCATTTGCTTGGAATCACGTGCCCCGCTCAAAGCTTGAGAAAGATGCGGGGCATTCTCAGGAAGAATGACCGCTCCCACACACACGGGACCAGCCAGGGCGCCGCGTCCCGCCTCATCCAGACCGGCAATGAATTGATAAGCGCGCCAGATTTCTTTTTCGTGAGACAGGTCAGGGTTTGAGATCATATCTGCCGCGGATCGCATTGAGGTGAATGCGGAAGATGTCGCCGATCATTCGTAAGGCGTCGCGTATGGCGTTGACCTTGCTGTCCGCATCGAAATACCAGTGGATCGGAATTTCCTTGACCCGCATTTTTTTGCGGCGCGCAATGTAAAGCAGTTCAAGATCGAAAGACCAACCCTTTAGAGTTTGCTGGCTGAAAAGTTTTTCGGCTGCTTCTGCTCGAAAACATTTGAAACCACACTGGGTGTCGTTCATGCCCGGAAGGATGAGCAGGCGGATGACAAGATTGATGCCTCGTCCGCCCCAATGACGATAGGGCGGTTCGTTGAATCGAACCGCGCCCGGCGCCTCGCGCGATGCGATGGCAATGTCGAAGTTCTCAAGCGCGGGCGGCAGAAATTTTTGAAGTTCTTCGATCGGCATGGATAGATCTGCATCGCAGATAAAACGATACTCCCCGTTGGCTTCAAGAACGCCGCGCTGCAGGGCGTTCCCTTTGCCAGACCCGGCTTCTTGCAGAACACGCAGGCTCGGGTATTGGGCTGTGAATCCGCGCGCAATCTCCAGGGTCCGGTCTGTGCTTCCATTTTCAACAATGATGACTTCCGATGAATAAGTCTGTTTTTCCAGATACGCAAAAATCTGCCCCAGCGTGCGGGGCAGACGGCTCTCTTCGTTATGAGCAGGGATGACTATGGATAGAAAGGGCGGGGTCAATGCAGATTATTGGGTCAGATAAATGAAGGCGCCAAAGCCGGTCACGATGCAGCACCAGAAAAGGAACATGCCCGCAAGGACCATGATCTGCCCATTGCTCATGCCCAGCATTTTCTTTGGCGCGGCAGGCGCGCGGCTGGGTAGGGGGCGGGCGGGGCTGGTCTCGCGCAGTCCTGGCTGGGCGGCTTTTTCCTGTTGAACGGGTTCAACGGGATTTTCTTCGAAGGAAAAGCCAAGGTCATTGGCATTGAACTCCTGCGAAGGCGTACCGAAAAACTCACGCTCAGGTGACTGTGCAGCCGGCGGGGGAGCGGCAGGGATGGGAGCATCGTCTGAAGGCGGAGCCGGGTCAATGATCCGATCTGCAAGCAGGTGGATGTACTCCGGGCTCCAGATAGGGCGCGCCTGCGCGATGGAAGCGGCGAACTGTTTGATGGCATCGCTCATCACCACCCGTGCAGCCGGTCTCATGGATGTGACATGGGCGCCCGGGTCGGCGGTGATCAAGATCGGCTCCACCGGACCGGGAACATCAATCCGCTTGATCTTGAGGTATTTTTGGAAAACACTGGTTAACTGAGAAACGCGGCTGATCAGGTTTATGCCCGCAGGCTGCGACTTCCCGCCGTTATCAAGGGTGTTCCATTGATCTCCCTTGGCTTCAAAGTGACCTTTCACATTTGTCACATAGATCACCCAGATGCCCCCCAAACCCACCAGAACGAGCGGGATCACGATCTCGCTGTTGGGCAGGGTGAAATTGCGGATCAAAATAAAGCCCTTCTCAAGCTGGCGGTCCAATTGGGCAATGACCGTTTTTTGGGCTTCCAGCTCGGCGGACCAATTCAGCCCGTATTTGAGCGTTCCTTGCACACGTGCAACGAAACTGATATTGCCTTTGTCATCCTGCAGGGGAGTCTTATCGATTAGCTTCATGTGGATTAAAAGAAGGGTGTTTCCTCAAGCTCATCGTGCGATGAGCCTTCACGTGTGGAAAGTACATCCTGAGCGAAAAGCCTCACAGGCTTGCCATATTTGAATGTGCTGGCGAGAAATTCTTCGCGCGAGCCCACTACGAATTGTTTTCCGTTCTTCAGCCGCTCCAAAAGGGTTTTACGATCCAATACCACACGGTCCGAAAAGGTCGCGCCGCGGCGCTCGTAAGCCCGCACGACCATGATTTGCCCATTCTTGAAGCGGGCAGCTTCGATCACACCATCAATTTTCTTTGTCATTTCAGAGTACCTCTTGAGATAATTTTAGCACACACGGCTTAAATCATAGAAGCACGCCCGCCAGTATATTTGTCCTGGCCAGCGTGCTTCCAATTTTTTAAACAAATTTCGCATGATTCCCGCCTGAAATTGTTTTGTATAGTCGGGGCGATAGGATTCGAACCTACGGCCTCTTGCTCCCAAAGCAAGCGCGCTAGCCGGACTGCGCCACGCCCCGATCAAATGAACTGCGCGAGTATAATGCGAAGGATGAACACCCGTCAAGCAATAATCATAACTGCCTGCATCGCGCTTCTTGCTGGACCTTCAGCCTGCTCGGCCTCTCCAGAGGTTTTACCCACCCCAACCCCTGCCCTGCCCACCTCCACGGCGACAGTGACCTTTACCCCAAGCCCTATCCCGCCGACCGCCACACCCACCCCGTTGACCTGCCTTTCGCAGCCCGGGCTTGTTCTGCAGGATGTTGTTTCCACCACAAAACCACCGCAGGAATTCCTCATCTACCTGCCGCCATGTTACGAAGCTTTTCCCGAAGAGCACTACCCGACCCTTTATCTTCTACACGGGCAGACCTACAATCAAGATCAGTGGGTACGCCTTGGCGCGCCTGCCATTGCAGATGACCTCATCCACGCGGAGCGATCCATGCCCTTTATCATGGTTTTTCCCGATGATCGCTATTGGAACTCTGCAGCCGGACCAGGCTTTGGCGATCGCCTCATCAACGATCTTATTCCTTATGTTGACCAAAATTACCGAACCGTTACGGACCGTCAATTTCGCGCCCTCGGCGGACTCTCACGCGGCGGCGGTTGGACGGTGAAGCTTGGGTTGGAGAACCCCTTGTTGTTTGGCATGCTTGGCTTGCACTCCCCGGCCATCTTCAAGGACAATGCGCCATACCTCGACAAGATCATCAAGGATCTGCCGCAGGAGCAACGCCCATACCTGTGGATGGATATTGGGGATTCGGACTCAGAGTTGGGGAACGCGCTCTTGTTCGAGCAAGTGCTGACCGACCACGATTACATTCATGAGTTTCATCGTTTTGCGGGCGAACATTCCGAGGCGTACTGGTCTTCTCATGCCGGGGAATATCTGCGATGGTACACGCAGGTCTGGCAGAAGATTTCAGAGGGGCAATAGGTCACTTCGCCGCTTGGTCCTTCGCGCGCGCCAACAACTCATGCATCGGCTTTAAGCCAGAGACCGGCACAGCCATATTCTTTGCCTTGGTACGGCTGTATTGAAAAACCTTTGAGTCGATGGGGATGGGGCTGGCGCGTCTGCGAAATTCCGCGCGGGTGATGTATCCCGCCAGATAGATCTCCATGCCATAGACCCAAATATTCCTCCACTCCAGCGGTGGGATGACATGCGTTCTGCCAAGAGACGGGCTGTGAATTCCCAGCCGCGCCGCGGGGATTTGTCTGGCGTGAAGGGCTGTGATCGAGTGGAAGTTGTTGGCGATCGTAACCCGTTTCTGCGGTGGGAGAGATACCTCTTGCATCAGGAACTTCCGCTCTGCATCCTGCCCGCTGACCTCGACCGTGATCTCTGTCGTTGATTCAGATTTCAAGGTCAGTGACCCGAACGGACGCCAGGCAGCCGGTCTGCGCCACTCGGGCGGCAGGATGTGCGTCAGATGCAAGGGTTGTCTGGTTTCAGCGACCCTGCCCAGGTCGGATTGCGAGGCGGCGACCAATCCCGATATAAATGCGAACAGATAAAGGTCATGGTCTGAGCTGTCTTCAAGCGGATGATGATCGGAGGCGACAAGCGCGGGAGCGCCCAACAGCATAGATGGATCGCGCCGCATTCCGATGGCTTGCGCTCGATTGGAGATGAAGAAGGATTCGAGATTGCAGCGCCGTCCGCCAAGCGAGACCGTGTATCTTTCCGAGTCGCTGAACGGTGCGGAGTTGTTTACTTCAAAGGGAATGTCCTGCGCAGAGAGGTGACGGCGAAAGGCGAGTTCTGCGGCTACGCCTGCCACCATGCGGCGGATCCGGTCGTAGGGTCTTTCGTTTCCGAGCAGGTAGGGCAGGGATCGCAAGGCATGAGCAATGCCGCCTTCTGTAAGGTCTGGGGTGTAAGGCAGGTGAAGAAGATCAGAAGGGGAGAGCATGTTGTTGAGACCCGCTGTAAATGTATTTTACATCAGCCCTGCATCGCGTAGCCCACACGCTGCACGATCTCTCCGCTGGCGACGAACTGGCGCGATATTTCGATGTAGCCCGCCATCGTGGTATCGGACTCGATGAAAGGAATCTTCTCTCGAAGCAGGGCGTATGCTCCCCGTGTACCCTGACCGAGTTTCTTCTCCGCGCCGATGACCTGCTTTCGGAAGTCAATGCCTTGCGCGGCAGACATCAACTCAATGGCGAGGATGTGTTCGAGGTTGCTCAAGATGTCGCGTAGTTTGAGCGCGGCGGTCGCGCCCATGCTGACATGGTCTTCGACATTCGCAGAGGTGGGGATCGTATCCACACTCGCGGGATGTGAGAGCACCTTGTTCTCGGTGGCGAGCGCGGCGGCGGTATATTGCAGGATCATGAAGCCAGAGTTCAATCCGCCCTGCTTGGTAAGGAAGGCGGGCAGGACATGGATGTTGGAACTTTCATCGGTCAGACGCATGACACGGCGCTCGGAAATATTTCCCAGCTCAGCGACCGAAAACGCCAGATAATCCATTGCAATGGCGAGCGGCTCGCCATGGAAATTTCCGCCGGAGAGGACAGAGATCTCTTCGGTGGCATCGTCAATGAAGATCAGCGGATTATCGGTGACGGCGTTCAATTCGATCTCAAAGACCCAGCGCGCATAAGCGATCGCATCGCGCACCGCCCCGTGGACCTGCGGCATGCAGCGCAGGGTGTAGGCATCCTGCACGTTGAGCGACCCATGCTCGCGGGTGAATTGACTATCCTTGAGAAGCCCGCGCAGGTAGGCTGCACATTCCTTCTGGCGCGGATACGGACGCAGGTTGTGAATGCGCTCATCGAATGCGAGGTCGGTACCGTTCAAGGCTTCGAGGCTCAGGCATCCCGCAATGTCGGCGGTCTGACTGTATCGCTCGGCGCGCAAAGTTTCGAGCACGCCGACAGCCGTCATCACGGATGTGCCGTTGGTGAGCGCGAGTCCTTCCTTCGCGGCGAGCGTGATCGAGTTAAGCCCTGCGCGTTTGAATGCCTCTGCACCTGAAATGATCTCGCCCTGATATTCCACCACGCCTTCACCGATGATCGGCAAAGCCATGTGTGCGAGCGGAGCGAGGTCGCCGCTCGCGCCGAGCGATCCCTTCTCCGGGATCACAGGATGAATGCCCGCGTTGAGCATCTCGATCAACAATTGCAAAGTGGAAACACGGATGCCCGAATGTCCACGGGCAAGGGTGTTGGCGCGGATCAACATGATGGCGCGCGTGGTTGGGATGTCGAACGGGTTGCCGACTCCCACCGCGTGACTGACAAGGATGTTGCGCTGGAGCTGCTCCACTTGATCGGGCGGGATGATGCGATCTTTGAACGCGCCGAAGCCGGTGGTGATGCCATAGGCGATGGTTCCGCGCTTGAGCAGGGTTTGCACCGCTTGAGCGGCTCTTTCCACCCGCTGAATGGCTTCTGCTCCGATCTGCACGCGCGGCGCGTTGGGCAGCCCATACGCCACGGCATGCACCTGTTCAAAGGTCAGGCTTGCCCCGTCCAGTTCGATCACATTTTGTTCAGTCATTGATTTATTCCTTTTCGATCATGAGTGACCACAAAGTCGCCAAGGCTCAAAGGAAAAAAACTTTGTGTCTTCGTGCCTTGGCGGTTAATTTTCAATTATGCAGTTTCTCCAACTCTTCCCAGCGATGATACGCCTGTGCCAGTTCATCCTGCATGGACTTTAACTGCTCGACCACGCGCGTGATCTCGGCGCTGTCCTGCTGATAAAAAACAGGGGAAGCCATCTCAGCCGTCAGCGAGTGGATGTCCGCTTCGAGCTTTTCGATGCGCTGCGGCAGTTCGGCTAATTCCTTTTGTTGAGCTTCGAGCGCACGCTGTTCCTTGTAACTTAATTTTTTGGATGTGGACTCTTGCGTGGTCTGCTCTGCGCTGACAACTGCCTTGCGCGGCTTCTGCTCTGGCTTCGCCGATTCGTTCTGCTTTTGCCATTCATCATAGCCGCCGACCGTTTCAATGACCTGCCCTGTGCCGTCCATTGCCAGCGTGCTGGTGACGATGTTGTTCAAGAAGGCGCGGTCATGGCTGACGAGCAGCAGCGTGCCGTCGTAATCGAGCAGCATATCTTCAAGGATCTCCAGCGTTTCAACATCCAGGTCGTTGGTGGGTTCATCCATCACAAGCAGATTCGCGGGGCGGGCAAAGAGACGCGCCAACAGCAGACGATTCCGCTCGCCGCCAGAGAGCGCGCTGATCGGCGCGTTGACCCTGTCTTTGGAGAAAAGAAAATCTTCAAGGTAGGCATTCAGGTTGCGCACTTTGCCGTTGATGGTGACGTTATCCCGTCCCTGCCCAACATTATCCAACACGGACTTGCTTTCATCCAATTGAGCGCGGAGTTGATCGAAGTAGGCGATCTCCACGTTCGTGCCATATTCCACCGAGCCGCTCTGCGGAGATAATTCTCCCAGCAGCAGGCGCAGCAGGGTGGTCTTGCCAGAGCCGTTGGGACCGATGATGCCGACTTTGTCTCCGCGCTGAATGGTGGTGGTGAGATCGCTGACGATGGGTTTATCGCCGAAGGAATAATTGACGTTCTCCACTTCAACGACCAGCTTGCCCGAACGCTTCTCGGCTTGGATCTGCATCTTCACTTTGCCGGGGCGTTCGCGTCTTTCCTGCCGCTGTTCGCGCAGGCGTTTGAGCGCGCGGACTCTGCCTTCATTGCGGGTGCGGCGCGCTTCGATGCCTTTGCGGATCCACACTTCTTCCTGCGCCAGTTTTTTGTCGAAGAGGGCGTTCTGCTCGGCTTCGGCGTTGAGCATGTCTTCGCGCCGTTCCAGAAACGCTGTGTAACTGCAATTCCAATCGAACAACCGCCCGCGGTCCAACTCCACGATGCGGGTGGTGAGTTTTTGAAGAAAGACGCGGTCATGCGTCACGAAGAGCAGGGTTCCGCCCCAGCGTTTGAGAAAGCCTTCGAGCCAGTCGATGGATGCGATGTCGAGGTGGTTGGTGGGTTCGTCGAGCAGCAATAGATCGGGGTCACGCACCAAGCCTCGGGCAAGCATGACCCGCCTCTTCATCCCCGCCGATAAATTCTCAAAGCGGGCATCCGCATCCAACTGCATGCGCGAGATGACCTTTTCCACTTGAAGCTGTCCCTGCCAGTGATGCTCATCATGCGCGGGCTTGGAATCCAATCCGCTGGCAACAATGTCGAAAACCTTTCCAGCCACATCAGCTGGCACTTCCTGCGGCAGGTAGGCAGTGCGCAAATTTTGCTGGCGAGAAACGGCTCCGCTCTGCGGGGCGATGTCACCATTGACCAGCTTGAGCAAAGTGGATTTGCCCATGCCGTTACGCCCGAGCAAGCCCACCCATTCGCCCTGCTCGATCTGCAGATTGATGCCGTCAAAAAGCCGCGGTCCGCCAAAGCCGAGGCTCACATCTTGTAAACTCAATAATGCCATGAAGTTTTCTTTTCCTTTGAGGGGGAAAATATACTACAACTTGCGGGTTTGGGGAGCAGGGCATTCATTCCATGACATCTTTGTGGTTACACGGTTGCGCCGCATTCGATAAAACGGTAAGATAGCCGCATATGGATATTTCGAATGTACGCTTCGCTTTTTTGGATATCGAGACCACGGGGCTTTCTCCCTGGTTTGGAGATCGAATCTGCCAGATCGCGGTCGTTCTGACCGAGGGCAGGCGCATCAGATCGACCGTTGACCTGCTCCTCAATCCCGAGCATGAACTTTCCCCCGCGGCATTGCACGTCAACGGGCTGGACGAATCAAAGCTGACGGGCGCGCCGCTCTTTTCGGAAGTCGCCGACCAGCTTGAAACATTGCTCGCGGATTCGGTCATCGTCTGCCATAACGCCAAGTTTGACCTGCAATTTCTGGACAAGGAATACCGCACGCTCTCGCGCACGGTGGAATACCCGAACCTGATCGATACCCTTGTTCTGGCAACCGATAACTTTGACATGGGATCCTACAGCCTGCCCGTGCTTGCAGATGCCTTCGGTGTTTCAAAGAGTTTTCAAGAGTCGCGTGCCATGCGCGACGCGCTGACGGTGAAGAATCTCTTCTTTGCCATGATGGACGCGCTCAAGCCGAACGGGCGGGTTCTGGATGATTACATCGGCATTTACAACTCGCCCGCCTGGCCGCAGGAGGGAGTATACCTGCCGACCGAATTGAGTGAAGCCATCAACAGCGGACGCAGATTGTTCATCCGCTACATGGATAAAAAAGGTGAGGTCTCTGAGCGTTGGATCTCTCCGCTCGAAGTGATGGGACTCTCCGATTACATTTATCTCAGGGCATTTTGTCATATCCGCAATGCCGAGCGCACTTTCAGGCTCGACCGAATCATTGAAGTGGCGGTGGAGTTGAGCAAGGAGTAGGGGATTGTGCAACAAATTGTCTGTATAAGCCGTGGTTGGGAAATTGATCATTAATATTAAGGATTAATTAAATGGATTATCAATCAATTTCTATTTCAATGCAAAAACTTTGTGATGAGTTTCCTAAACATTTAAAAATTCACCAAGATATGAATTTCACAACAATAGATTTGGAGACTAGAACATCAGCGGGGAATAAAGATTTTCGTGTGGTGGCGATCCAAGACATCGAATTAAATCATCAGCACGCTGCGATAATTGTTGATCGTATAGGAGTTGAATTTGAAGAATATCCCAAAATAATTTTGGATTTTATTAACCAAATCCCTAGTCAAATATTGGTTACTAGAGGCAACTCATTAATCTTGCGAAATTCAAATAATAACGGGAACCTTGTTTTTACAAAAATTGTATTTCTTTATACTAACGCGTTTGATGTTGAGGAATGTGATGTCATAGACTTTTTTGCACGAAAAGACTTAAAATTAATTATACGTGACCCCAAATATTGGAGTGAATACATGATTAAGAAGACACCAGATGTCTTTATTTGTCACGATGCGCGGGATAAGGAAAGATTTGTTAGCCCATTAGTGCATGAATTAACTGGGCGGCTTATTAAAGTTTGGTATGACGAATATTCACTTTCAGTCGGAGACAGTTTAGTGGATAAAATAGATGAGGGGTTGCGCCAGTGTGAATTTGGGATAGTAATTATTAGTGAAAACTTCTTAACAAGGAAAAAATGGACGAATCGGGAATTTCGTAGCCTGACAACAAAAGAAATCGAAATAGGAAAGAAGGTTATCCTTCCTATTTGGTTAGGAGTTAGTCGAGAGCAAGTAGCTGAATATTCTTTAGACCTCGTAGATAAGTTTGCGTTAAACAGCGAAATTGGGATACAACAAATTGCAGAGAAAATCATTGATGAAATTAGAAAAAGAAAATAATTAACACATTTCCGATTAGTCAAATAAAGGGAGACTGTAATGGACAAAAAAAGATTGCAAGAACTAATTTCAGAACTTCAAAATGGAACTGATCGCCAAAGAAGAGCCGCGTCATTCAAATTAAGCAATTCAAATGAGCCAGGAGCAGTATCCGCGCTTATTCAAGCTTGTAGTGATTCTGACGGCGGTGTAAGACAAAACGCACTTAATGGATTGCGCTCAATTGGAAATAAGGAAGCACTTGATTATCTGGATTCATTAAATCAGCAAAGTTTTCAAGATCAAGGCGATAAAACGACTGAATCTATTTATAAATATGCTGCGGAAATGATGCAACATGGCTCTACTGCAGAGCAAATCCAAGAAAGGCTTGTCGAAAAGGGTCTAGATAAATCGTCTGCTTCGATAGTTGTGCAGAATTTGATGAAAGCCCAATTGCAGGCAATAAATGAAAGCGCTAAAAGGAATATGCTTTACGGAGCATTGTGGTGTGTCGGGGGGATAGTATTTACGGTTTCGTCATATTCAGATGCAAATCCAGGTGGAACATTTTCCATTGCTTGGGGGGCAATATTATTTGGCGCTATTCTATTTATTAAGGGATTTGCGAATTACAAGAGATAATCTATTAGGGTGGAAATCGTAATTTACGAAAAAGTGAAATTGAACTGTTTGGTTTATTTTATACTGCCATCAGTGAATTTATATAACCCAATACGCACCCAATAAAACATCCGCCCGTAATCGTTTGGGCGATTAATGGTTTAGGAAAATAGTCAAATGAAAAAGAAGAAATTGAATTATTATGTTTCTGCTTATAAAGAGTTATTGAAAAATGGCGATGTCCAAGTGGCTTATGCCGAGTTGGTGAAATATGTTCAGAAGTTGAAAACCGTATTTTCCAAAGATCTATCTGATACATATTCTGTTGGATCTGTTTTTCAAGGCTATATGGACTATACGTATTTTTATCTATCAAATGATTTTTTGAAGGATAGAAAATTGAAATTCGGTTTGGTCTTCAATCATAACCATGTAAGATTTGAGGCATGGCTTTTAGGTCAAACAAAAGAAGTACAAGAGAAATATTGGAAGTTGTTAAAAAACACCAAATGGATTAATGGCTCAGAAATGCCCCAATATTCAATTTTTGAGGTTGTATTGGTTGATGATCCAGACTTTGACGACCTGGATGCTTTAACTGAGACGATAAAACACAAACTGATTTCTGTCACTGAGGATATATCCACTTCGATACATTTGGCAGATCGATAAAAAGAGGACAAGCCCCAAAGCTTGTCCTCTTTTTGTTTATTTCAAAATCTGCGCCAGAGCGTTCTTGAATGTTTCGTAAGGTCTCGCGCCGACAATGGCATAACGGTCATTGATGACGTAAGTCGGCACGCCAGAAACGCCGATCTGCTGCGCCCATTGCACCTGCTCGGCGACTTGCGCGGTGTACTTGCCTCCATCCACCACAGCTTGCATGTCATCGGCATCCAACCCAACCTCCGCAGCGGCAGAGCGGAGCACGTCCCATCGGCTGATGTCTTGTCCCTCTCCATAGACCTTGCGAAAGACCACACGGTGGAATTCATTCACCTTGCCGTGCTCCCGCGCATACTCGGTGGCTTCATGCGCGATCCGGGTATTGTAGATGCGGTCTGGAGAGACGAAGTCCATGCCGTGCATTTTTGCCATGCTTTGCAGGCGTTCATCTGCACCGCTGGCACGGGCCCGGAGAATGTAATCGGGCAGGTCCATGCCTTCGGGAGGAGTATCGGGGCGCAGGTAGTACGGCTTCCACTCGACCTCCACGTTGTATTCTGCTTTCAGTTGGTCGACCACACCCTGGCCGACATAGCACCACGGTCAGATGTAATCAGAGAAAATGGTCAGTTTGAAATCCATTGTCAGTCCTTTGGCGAAATTGAATGTGGAACAGTTGCTAGACTGACAATGGATGGGGTTTCTTACATGCCGCCGGTCTGTCCCTGCGGATCAGTCATAATAATATTCTGGCGAGCAGGAGTACTTCTCACCGGTGGGGGAGATCACAACCACCTCGGGTTGATTCCAATCGTTGACCTTGTATTGATCCAGTTCCTTCACCAATGAGGCCAGATCCCGGTCTCTGGCGTATCTTGCAAAGTGGAAGGACTGCCATGTGGCGCTCAAATTCTCGGTGCTGCGCTCGTAACGGATGCAGGCAAGGGCTGCGCCAACCTTGTCGTGAATATCAGCGGGCAGCGCTTTGTCGTTATAGGCATCTGCCAAAGCAGGGACCGCATCCGCTGATAGATTAACAAAGTATTGCATATCCAGGTCCACGTTGTCTTTTTTGGCATTGAGCTCGCGCTGAATGTTCTGGTTGACGATGAAGGCGTCCACATTGAGGATGGGCAGGCTGGCCGCGAATCCAAATGCAGCGACGAGCATGGCAAAGGTGAACATGCGCTCCTTGCGCAGGATCTCCAGCACGATGGTGGCGACCAACAATAGACCGATCCAGATCAGGAAGACATGGGTGTAGGTGCGCAGGCGCGAAAATCCGTACACCGCTTCGTACAAGCCAAGGCGTTTGAAGGCCGAAACCAGCATCACGAGCAGAAGGGCGACCAATGTCACGCCCAGCCCTGAGAAGATCTTGCGCTGTG
>JAGNWT010000038.1:21849-35383 GCA_017985935.1 Anaerolineales bacterium
GCCTTGCGAACCTCGCCCATAAATGTGACGGGGCGCCCGACCACGCTCCCGAACAATTGCAGAGACTTCGACAGATAATCGGACAGCGTGTACAGGTGCCAGCGCCCGCCGAGATAGGTCATGGTCAGGATGACCATGATCAGGAGGGTGAAGACAATGGAGAGAAAATTCGTCATCGACTCGTCACGGAGAAATGTTACAGCGGCGAAGAAGATGAATATTGGGATCAAGATCAGGCTGGCGCGACCGGGGCGGAATCCATCGCCTAAAAGCAGGTAGAAGGCTGCGATCAGGCAGGAGGCGGTGAAGAGCGCAAAGTTGATCCCCGGGCTTTGCTGCCAAAATAAAAGATCAAATAACCAGCCGAGTGCGAAGACGATGATCCAGAGTTTGTTGGGATTTTTTTTCATGCATGGCTCCTGAATAAGTTTCCGCAAGCATAGCCGTGATAGTCTGGCGGAGGCTATCAAAAGGTATCACAAATTTTCAAGAACGGGGGCATATTACAGATTGGTGAGAATTGAATTTCGCCTATTGACATCCGATTTATTTTATGACATACTTTCACCATTATCCGGGGGGCAAACAAGTGAACTGCCATCCTATGAAAGGAGGAGGTGATGTCCATTATGAGTAGTAATAAACCCAGCGCCGTGACATCCCTCCTCAAGATCTAGGGAAGTCACGGCGCAAACCCCAAACCGTCGTCCGCAAGGATGGCGGTTTGGCTTTTAATTGGCAGTGGGTGTACTGAAAAAAGAACGGAAGGTTGAGCGCGCTCAACCTTCCGTTTTGAATTTCTAGCAGGTCGTGACCGGTCTAATAAAACCCGACCGATGAATCCACTTTGCGGGCGTACTCATCGATGCCGCCGTTGACGTTCACAACATTTTTGAATCCCTGCTGCATGAGCCACATGGTCACTTGCACGCTGCGGCTTCCGTGATGGCATATGACATAGACCGGGATATCCTGTGAGCGGGCGGATTCAGAAAGGGCGTTGACTCCCTCGCGCGCCATGCGGCTCATCGGCGTGACCTCAAGCCTGTTGTCTTCGATCCGGGCTTCGCTCAGTTCAAGTTGTTCGCGCACATCCAACAGGATGAACTTTTCGTCGGTCTTGAGTTTTTCACCGAGCTCGGTGACTGAAATTTCGGGGAACATGGCTCTCCGTGTTTATGCGTCTGCCGCGGGCGCGTAGAAGGTCTCGATGTATTCCTTCACCATGCGGCGGGTGGAGAACTGCGGGATGATGGTCTTCATTGTATCTTTCATCATGGCGATCCACTCATGCGAGATCTCTTTTGGATCACGGTCATAGTAGAGCGGGATGATCTTGTTCTCAAGGGTGTTGTAAAGGTCTTTGGCGTCGAAATCATCCTGCGCGTCGTTCGACTCGTATTCCTTATCTTCGCCGATCGCCCAGCCGTTGCGCCCGTTATAGGCTTCACGCCACCAGCCGTCCAGCACCGAGAAGTTCAACGCGCCGTTGATGGCGGCTTTCATGCCTGAGGTGCCGCTGGCTTCATACGGGCGGCGCGGGGTGTTCATCCAGACATCCACACCCTGCACAAGGTAGCGCGCAAGGTTCATGTCGTAATCTTCAAGGAAGACCAACCGTCCGCCGGTCTCTGCCTTCTTGACCGTGCGGTACACCTTTTGGATCAACTGCTTGCCCGGCTCATCTGCGGGATGTGCCTTGCCGGCAAAGATGATCTGCACCGGCATATTGGGGCGGTTGATGATCTCGAGCAGGCGCTCAATGTCGGAGAGGATCAGGCTCGCACGTTTGTAGGTTGCGAAGCGGCGCGCAAAGCCGATGGTCAAGGCGTAGGGGTTGATCAACACGCCTGAGGAGACCACCTGCACCGGGTGGAAGCCGCCGCGGGTCCAGCGGTCACGGACGCGCTCGCGCATGTAGAAGGCCAGCTTGCGCTTTTGGTGCAGCCGCACCGACCACAGTTCGGCATCGGGGACATTATCCAGTTTTGACCAGTATGCGGGCTCGTCGAGGTGTTCGTACCAGTCGCCGCCCAGATGTTTTTCGAAGAGGTTGTTCATGCGGCGGGCCATCCAGTTGGCGGTGTGCACGCCGTTGGTGATGTGCTTGATCGGCACATCGTTCACCTTCTTTTCGGGCCACAGGAAGTTCCACATGTCACGCGAGACCTGCCCATGCAGTTCAGAGACGCCGTTGCTGCCGTTGGAGAGCTTGAGCGCGAGAACCGGCATGGAGAACGAGTCTCCGTATGGCTGGTGATGGCGGGCAAGGTCAATGAACTCTTCGCGAGAAAGCCCAAGAGCAGGCCAGAAGGTGGCAAAATATTTGTCGATCAACCAGAGCGGAAATTCGTCATTGCCGGCAGGGACGGGGGTGTGGGTGGTAAAGACGTTCTGCGAAATGGTCTTTTTGGCGGCTTCTGCAAAGGTGGAGCCAGATGCAACGAATTCACGTGCCCGCTCAAGGGTTAGGAAGGATGCGTGACCTTCGTTCATGTGCCAGACCGCGGGCTTGAATCCCAGCGCGCGCAGGGCGCGCACGCCGCCAATTCCCAACAGGGCTTCCTGCATTACGCGGCGGTCAAGGTCTGACCAGTACAGGCGCGCGGTGAGCAGGCGGTCGTATTCGGAGTTGCCATCCACATTTGAGTCAAGCAGGTAAAGCGGCACACGCCCCACACGGACTTCCCAAATTTGGGCCGAGAGGCTGCGGTCGGGAAATTCGATCTGGATGATGACGGGTTTGTTGTCTTTGGTGACGAGGGTGACGGGCAGGTGATCAAAGGTCAATGGGTTGTTGAGCGCTTCCTGCCATCCATCTTCGCTGATGCGCTGTGAAAAATATCCCTGCCCATACATGAAGCCGACAGCAACCAACGGCAGCCCGAGGTCAGACGCTTCCTTCAAATGGTCGCCTGCCAGCACGCCGAGACCGCCCGAATAGATGGGCAGGGTTTCGTGCAGACCGAACTCCATTGAGAAATAAGCAACGGGGTCTTTCAATCCTGGATGATTTTTGCCAGACCATGATTCGTTGGTGAAATAAGAATCAAAATTACCGAACAATGCATCGTACAATGCAAGGTAATCTTTTTCCTTCGAGATCAACTTCAGTTGTTCCTGATCGATCTCTTCCAACAGACGGATCGGGTTATGTCCAATGCGTTCCCAGAGGTCATAGTCCAGCCGACCGAAGAGGCGCGCGGCTTCGGGGTGCCACGTCCACCACAGGTTATATGCAAGTTCACCCAGCCGCGCAATGCGCTTGGGCAGATTGAATTTTTTTGAGGGGGAGGTTAAGAATTCCATAGCGGCGAATGATACCGTAAAAATGAGGAATCTGGATTTCAAAATTTGGAACGGGATTACAATCACCCCATGACCACTGTCCAACTTTTCATCACTTGTCTCGCCGATTCATTCTTCCCGCAAACGGGTCAGGCGGTCGTGGACATCCTTCACCGCCTTGGCATTGACGTGGAATTTGCCCGTGAGCAAACCTGCTGCGGACAACCGACCTTTAATGCCGGTCTTCGCGCAGAGGCGCGCGCCATTGCCGAGCACACGATCAAGGTCTTTGAAGCCACGCAAGGCAGCATCGTCACACCTTCAGGGTCGTGCGCTCACATGTTCCGACATAACTACTCCGAGCTCTTCGCCGGGGATGCAGATTGGCTGCCTCGTGCCCAGGCGCTCGCCGCACGGACCTTTGAATTTACCGAATATCTGGTGGATCAACTGGGAGTGACCGATCTCGGCGCAAGGTGGGACGGGCTGCTGACCTATCATCCGTCTTGCCATACCCTGCGCGGAATCAATGTGGACCGACAGCCGCGCGCGTTATTAGGGCGGGTTCAGGGTGCAACGGTGGTGGAGCTTTCTCACGCCGAAGAATGCTGCGGGTTTGGCGGCATCATGTCTGTAGAGCACCCCGAGCTCTCTGCAGAATGGCTGAAGCGCAAGATCAACTATCTGGAAGAGAGTCAGTCTCCCACGTTGGTCGTGACCGATGCGGGATGCCTCATGCATATCGCGGGCGGGCTGCATCGCCAGAAGAAAAAGCAAAGGGTCATTCACATCGCTGAAGTTCTTAATGCCCGGTAGGGAGCTCGTGTGGAACGAAAACCTGCAAACTATAATTTTGTAAAAGTAGGCAATGGACGCCTTGCCCTTTATCACCGTCCGCGGGGCAGTGATTTTTCAGCCCTGCGCGCGATGGGCTGCACGCATATCGTCACCCTGTTGAAGGACAGCGAACGCGCTGAAAGTTATGGCACTATGGCAAGGAGCGCCGGTCTTGAGTGGATCTGGCTGCCGGTCCCCAATGGGAATTACCCTCAGGGGCAAGTCCATGAGCGGCTGATCGAGGCGATGCCGAAGCTTTCAGGTCTGCTCGATGAAGGCGGCTCCCTGCTTATTCATTGCTCGGCGGGCATTCACCGCACGGGCACGGTGGCATATGGGCTCTTGCGCTGGCGTGGCGTGGAACGGGATGAAGCCATGCGCATCATCGGGGTCATCCGCAAAGAGACCGCCGAGGGCATGATGGAAAAACGCAGACGCTGGGGCGACGAGAACGCCCGGAACGTTCAAGAGGAAAGAACATGGGTACATTCCGTAAAAGAATTCTTGAATCGATCAATAACGAAACTCTTCAAACCGCGCTAGACAATAATACCGAGCGCCGCCTGAAGGGGCGCGCAGCGGCTTTTGAGTCGATCCCTGATTGGCGCGAGCGGCGACAGCGTGCGCATGCCATCCGCGCCGATGTGATCGATCACCTTGAAGCCTATCTGGAAAATTTTATTGCCAGAAACGAAGAGAACGGAGTTATCGTTCATCGCGCACAGGATGCCGCGGAAGCCATTCAGATCGTTTTGAAGATCGCGAGTCAGACCTCGGCACGGTTGATCGCCAAATCAAAATCAATGGTCTCCGAAGAGATCGCGCTCAACCACGCGCTTGAAGCGCAGGGCATTAACGTGGTCGAAACCGACCTTGGGGAATATATTGTGCAGCTGCGCCATGAGCGCCCGAGTCACATCATTACACCTGCGGCGCACCTCAAGAAGGAACAGGTGGGGGAGCTCTTCCACGAAAAACTTGGCATTCCCTACACGGTGGATATTCCCACGCTCACCGCCACGGCTCGCAAAGTTTTGCGCGAGATCTTTCTCACTGCCGATATCGGCTTGAGCGGAGTTAACTTTGGCGTGGCAGAAACGGGCGGCGTGTGCATCGTCACCAACGAAGGCAACGGACGCATGGTCACCACCGTCCCGCCGGTTCACATCGCATTGATGGGAATGGAGCGCATCGTTCCAAACTTTGAGGACCTCGCACTTGTGCTTTCTCTCCTGCCGCGCTCTGCCACCGGTCAAAAGCTCACGGTCTACACCCAACTTTTACACAAACCGCTTGCGAATCAACAGCGGCATATTGTGTTGCTTGATAACGGACGCACTCGATTAAAAAATTCTCCGCTCAAAGAATCTTTGTACTGCATCCGCTGCGGGGCCTGCCTCAATGCCTGTCCCGTTTTTCGTGAATTGAGCGGGCACGCCTACATTGGTCGTGACCTTTCCATCGCGCCGTATCCGGGTCCCATTGGATCGGTGATTTCGCCGGGGTTGCTGGGTGAGAACTATGTTCAACTGGCGCAAGCCTCGTCTCTGTGCGGCGCTTGCAAAGACGCCTGCCCGGTGGATATTGACCTGCCAAAATTGTTGACCCGGGTCCGCGCTGGCGCAGCCTCAATAGATGAAAATCGTCCGTCACTGAACCACAGCGGGGCGGGACTTTCCCCCTCGACCAAATTCGGTTTGAAGATGTTCACCCGCATCGCGACTCACCCGGGGCTGTTTGCGGCGTCACAAAAATTAGCGGCGCTGACGTTCTCTCTCTTCGCGCCTTTTTCGCAATGGGTGCGCCTGCCCGCGTTCACAGGCTGGGGGTACAGCAAGGACTTCCCGCGCTTTGCAGGCAAAACTTTTCGAGAACAGTACACGAGCCGACCAGCTTTGAGCGGGTCGGCGGGTCGGTCTGACTCTGCCTTTGCCGGCACGCCTGCGAAAAGCCCGGCATCCCCAGTTAACCGCTTGGACCAATTTTTTAGCGAGCTTGGCGCGCTCAACGGAAATGTAGTTTCAACCAGAACCCCAACCCGGTCGGTAATCGAATTTTTGCAGGCGAGGGGCGTGGATCGGATCCATCTGGAGCCGAACACTCTCGACGAAGAACTCTTAACTCGTTCTGGCATTTCCTTCACCCATCAGCCCGACCCGTCCATTCTTGTCGGCGTGACAAATGCCCTTTGCGGGCTGGCAGATACCGGGTCTGTGTTGATCGCCGATGGAGTGGGGCATCCGCTTGAAGCGTCTCTTCTGCCGGAGGTCCACATTGCGATTCTGCGGGCATCCCAAATTTTGCCTTCACTCCCAGATGCCATGCACCTTGTGCGCGGTACGAGCGCGGCTGTCTTCATCACCGGACCCTCGCGCACTGCAGATATCGAAATGACCCTGACCATTGGGGTGCATGGACCAAAGGAAATACATGTCTTCGTTGACGATTCAAATTCGGGATGATAGAATACAGCCCGCTTGACAAAATGAACGCCCCCATCGTCTAGTGGCCCAGGACGAAGCCCTCTCAAGGCTTAAACCGGGATTCGAATTCCCGTGGGGGCACTCCCCAGACCCCGCTCTTTGCGGGGTTTTTTCTTATCAAAGGATGCACATGCAAAATTCATCGCAATCTTCACGCGGATATTTGATCGCGCTCACAGCCACGGTGATCTGGTCTACCACTGGGATCTTCATCAGCTATTTGAGCAAGACCTACGCCCTGCCTTCGTTGGTGCTGGCTTTTTGGCGCGACCTTTTTGTTTCATTTGGCATGGCAGTGGGGTTGTGGGTCCTCAGCCGCCCGCGTTTTGCGCTCGAGCGTGGACACTGGCGGTTCATGGTTCTGTACGGGCTTACGCTGGCCATCTTCAACTCGATGTGGACCTTCTCGGTTGAATACAACGGCGCGGCGGTGGCAACCGTCATGGCGTTCAGCTCGCCGGCGATGACGGCCATCTTGAGCCGCATTGTGCTCAAGGAGAGATTCAGCCAGATCAAGGTCATCTCCATCGTTTTGAGTCTGGCGGGAATCATTCTGGTGGCGGGAGCCTATGATCCCGCGGTTTGGAATCTCAATCCGCTGGGGATCATCTTTGGATTGCTTTCGGGATTCATGTTCGCGATCTATAACTTGCAGGGAAAACACGCCTCAGATGCCGGGATCGATTCGTGGACGGCGCTGCTTTACAGTTTTGCGGGCGCCACTTTTTTTCTGTTCTTCTTTAATATTGGCAACGATCTTTTCATTTCGGGGCATGCTCCGCTTTCAGACCTGCTCTGGCTCGGCGATTCGATCATGGGATGGGGGATCCTGTTCTTTTTGGGTGTGGCTCCCACTCTCGGCGGGTTTGGCTTGTATACTTTGAGCATCCGTTATTTATCGCCCACTACATCCAATTTGATCGCAACCCTTGAGCCAGCCTTCACGGCGATCTGGGCTTATTTCTTCCTGAGTGAAATGCTGACCGCCACTCAACTTGTTGGGGGCGGGTTGGTGTTGATGGGTGTGATCTTGCTGCGCTTTGGGGAAAAATAATTAAGGCGTGGAGGAGACTCGCGGCGTGCGTGAAGGGGTCGGTGATGGGGTGGGGGTGTCGGTCGGAAGGAAGGATGGATCTCCCTGCCACGGCAGGAAGAAGGCGAACTTCTTGAGGTCGTATTTGCCGCTGACATCGCGCCGCTGCAGGGCGAATACGTTCCATGTGCCCTGATCGCTGGAATATCCCAAACTCATGGCGGTGGTATAGCCCGCCGCGCTGGTCAGGTTCACTGCGTCTGCATTGAACAACCCAAAGGGATAAGCGAACGAACGGATCGGAACTCCCAGCTCTCTCTCTAACACTTTGCGGGATTGAATGATCTCGAATTTCATTTCAGACTCATCGAGAGTGGTCAGGTCGCGGTGGCGCATGCTATGACTTCCCACCTCCCAGCCGGCTTCAACCATCTCCTGGATCTGTCCGGCATCCATGAACAGTTCCGCGCCGAGGTAACTCCCCACGATGTACATCACGCCTGTGAATCCGTACTTTTGCATGATCGGGAAGGCGGTGGTGTAGTTGTTGATGTTGCCGTCATCAAAGGTGATCAGCATTGGGCGCGGTGGAAGTTCAGCGCCGTCGTTGATGGACTTCTCCAGCATTTCCAGCGTGATGGTCTGATATCCCCAGTTGTGAAGCAGTTGCATCTGTTCTTCGAATGCTTCAGGCGAAACATAATATCGGCTGTTGTCTTTGGGCGGTGCGACCTGATGATACAAAAGGATCGGCACGACCACGGCGTCCGGTCCCTGAAATACCCACGCGGCGGTGGCGGTGGGCGAGGCGGTCAATGTTTCAGCGGGGGTAGATGTTGGTGACGGAGTGGCAGTTTCGGGCGGGGGAGGAGGCGCAGCAGATTCAGGCGCGGATGTTTCAGTTGTGGGAATTATCTCTGTGGCGATCGCGCTCTGCGGGGAGGGAGTCTGCCACGAGCGGTTTGCCACGTTGCAGGCAAACATCAAAATGCACATCCCCGCTATTCCCAAAAATATTTTTTTCATTTCGGATGATTGATCTGCCAGATGATGCGCAATCCGTCGAGCGTGAGCCACGGCGCAATGACATCGATGACCTTGGTTTCTTTGGCAACGACCTCGGCCAGCCCGCCTGTGGCAACGACTTTCATATCGCTTCCCAACTCGGACCTGAACCTTGCCACCATGCCCTCGACCATGCTCACGTACCCGAAGAGCAAGCCCGACTGCATGGCGTGGATGGTGTTGCGACCGATGACCGAGGGCGGCACTTGCAGGTCGATGCGCGGCAATTTCGCGGCGCGTGTGTAAAGCGCTTCTGCCGCGAGGTTGATGCCGGCGGTGATCGCGCCGCCGAGATATTCGCCATCCTTGGTGACAGCGTTGAAGGTGGTCGCGGTGCCGAAGTCCACCACGCAGGCGGGACCACCGTAGAGCTTCATCACTGCCACGGCATCGCAGACGCGATCCGCACCGACCGCTTTGGGGTCTTCGTAGCGGATCTTGATCCCTGTCTTGATGCCTGCATCCACGACGAGTGGTTCCTGTTTAAGATATTCGCGGCAAGCCTGGATCACCCGCCCTGTCAGCGGCGGAACGACCGATGCCAGCGAAACGCCTGTGATCTCGTTCAGGGTCTTCCCGGCATTTTGCAGCAAGCCCAAAAATTGCAGTCCGTATTCATCGGGCATGCGGTTGTGATCGGTTGCCAGCCGCCAGTGCGCGCCGAGTTGATCGCCTTCGTACAAGCCGAGAGTCAGGTTGGTATTGCCAACATCAATGGTGAGGAGCATGAGGTTATTTTACCGCTTCTATGATTTCCGCGACCATGTCATACCGATGGAACTGCGGCATGATGTAAATGCCGCTCGCCCATGATTTTATTTTCTGAGTTAACTCCACAGCCAACTCCACGCCGACCCTTGCCCCGTCGCTCGCGGATTCGATCCGTGACCGCGCGCTGTCTGGGATGAAGACACCGGGCACTTCGTTATGCAGGAAGTTCGCATGTTTGGAACTGACGAGCGGCAGGATGCCCGCGAGGATGGGCTGTGCCAACTTGCCATGTTTTGCCTCGTACGCCTCGATCAATTTGGGACCATCTTCTTCGCGGTAGATCGGCTGGGTGAGGAAGAAATCTGCGCCTGCCTTGATCTTGCGATGCAGGTTCTTGACCTCGTTATCCATATCCTGCGGGCAGAGATTGAGCGCCGCGCCCACGAAGAAATTCGTCGGCTGACCGATGCTTGTGCCGGAGTGATCCACGCCCATGTTGAATCCCTGCTTGATGAGTTTGATCAAGCCCGAAGGGACGAGGTCATAATTGTCGGTCGCTTCGGGATAATCGCCAATGGAGGTAGGGTCGCCCATCACGACGAAGACATTCCGCAAGCCGATGGCGTGCGCCGCGAGCAGGTCGCCTTGCACGCGCAGGAGGTTGCGTCCACGGGTGGGGAAGTGCAGGGTGGTCTCCACGCCGATCTTGCGCTGAACGAGGTCACACACTGCCCAGGCAGACATGCGCATGCGCGCCATTGGAGAATCGGCCACGTTGATCACATCCGCGCCCGCGTCGTAGAGCAGGGATGCGCCCGCCAGCAATTTATGGGTCGAAAGACCGCGCGGCGGATCCATCTCGACCGAGATGGAAAATTTCCCGGCGGCGAGTCGCTGCGCGAGTTGGGTCGGCTGCTCGGCTGGTTCTTCCAGCGTTTCATCATCGGTCAGGATGGAGATCGGCTCCGCTACAAAAACAGGCGCGGATTCGAAAGCCTTCTTCATGGCGGTGATGTGCTGTGGCGTGGTGCCGCAGCATCCGCCGACGATGCTCGCACCTGCTTCGCGGAAGGCGAGCGCGTAATCGCCGAAGTATTCCGGGTCGGCGGGATACATGATCCGTCCGCCCACCTGCTCGGGCCAGCCCGCGTTCGGCTTGACCCAGAACTTTCCATCGGGCACGGCATGTTTCATTTGCTTGAGAATGCGGAGCAATTGCGAAGGTCCGCCCGAACAGTTCACACCGATCACATCTGCGCCCGCTTCTTTTAATTTCCGCGCCACCTTCATTGGCTCATCGCCCAGCAGGGTGCGGTCATCGCGGGTGAAGGTCACCGAGGCAACGACCGGCAGAGCGGAGGTTTGCTTTGCCGCTTTGATGGCTTCCTGAATTTCATACAGGTCGCTCATGGTTTCGATCACGATCAGGTCTGCGCCTGCTTCTGTCAATGCCAGGATCTGTTCGGTAAATGCGGCTCGCGCCTCTTCAGGCTTGACTCTGCCATAAGGAGCGATGCGCACGCCCAACGGGCCGATGTCGCCAGCCACGAGGACATCCTTGAAGGATGCCGCCACTGCCCGCCGCGCAAGTTCCACGCCTGCGCGGTTGATGTCTTTCACGTCTTCTGCGAGTCCGTGTTTCATTAACTTGAAACGGTTCGCGCCGAACGTATTGGTGATGACCAATTGCGCGCCCGCCTCGATGTATTCGCGATGAATGTCTGCCACCGCCGCCGGGTTGGCGAGATTTAGTTCATCAAAACATTTATCAAAACTCACGCCGCGCGCGTGAAGCATTGTGCCCATCGCGCCGTCCGCGAGGATCGTCCCCTGTGAGAGTCTTTCCAAAAGATCCATGCTGCCTCGTTATTTTAATTTCCTGACCACAGCGAAGACCATCCCGCCGCGCTCAACTTGATATACAGTTTCATTTTCAGTAAAAGCTTTTTCATGCGCGTCGTAACGCGTTGAAAGAATTGCGTAATCGGCATCCGCTTGCACAACCTTCAGATCTTCGCGCAGATAGATCTCAGCGATGTGCTGCGGATCACCCACAATGACCTGCGCGTTCGCAGGCGCGTTCTCATTCAACCAGTTCGCAGATTCGCGATATGACGAAGCCCAATAATCCAATTCGAAACGACCGCTTGGGTCATCAATCAGATGATTGTAATAGACATATTCGTACGGATGCAAACCGACGCCCGCGATCAACCCGGGCAGGATCAACAACACGGCGATCCCTGCTTTAACTTTTTGCTGATTCAGCCATCCGAAGACAGTGTCCACGCCCAGGCCTGCCGCGAGAAACACTGGCGGCAGGATGAAAAATATCTGACGGGTATTGTCGTAAAGCGGCGCGCGGCTGAAGATCAACGCCAGCAGGGGCAGGACGAACCATAGCAGGGTTGAGACCAGAGCGATGTTGTTCCTGCGAAGCGCGGGCAAACCAAGCAGGAATAATATCCAAACCGGCTCGGTGAATTGAATGACAAGCAGAACGGGAATATAAGCGAGGGGCAGGTCTGTCGAGGAATAGAACTGCCCATTAAAGAGCACCTGTCCCTTCCACGGGTACTGCGACATGACCTGCAGGCTTTCCATCAACCGCGCGGGCGGATCCGGCCACAAGTACGGCCAGGTGATGTACATGGTGATGATGGCAAGCACGGCATAAGGGACAAGGGTCTGAAGGGATCGTTTGCCTTGGACCTTCCAAGCGTAGTACGCGACGATCACTCCCGCCAGCGGACCGAGAATACGGGTGGAGGCGGTGATGCCGAGAAAGAGAGAAGCGAGGATAAACGATGAACTCAGCGCGTGAAGAATGAAGGAAGAGCGGCCGGCAAAGTAAAGGATAACAAAAGTAGAGAGAAGGAAGAAAGCAGAGCGGAGCCAGAGGAAGTAGGTGAAATATTTTTGGATGTAAATCTCAGGGGCGACCTTATGGATGTCAGAAGCGATGAGCGAGATGAGATTTGTCCCGCCTGAGGCTGCGTCGCGGACGAGAGTGTCGATCAGCGAGCGAAATGAATCGGTGAAGATAAAGAGCGAGAAAATAGAGACCAGCCACAGGGCGGAAAGAAGCGCAAGAGTCCGCCTGGCAGAGGAAGATGTTCCATCCATTGGGGTTGGCGCGGAAGAGTCCACCATCCTGAATCCAAAGGAAAGGCTGAGCAAAAAAAGACTCATGAAGGGGATATCTTTTGGGCTGAAGAAAGCGTGTCCCCAAAAAAGAGGCTGTGTGAGATAAAGCGCGGCGGCAGTGTAGGCTGCGAGCGGAGACATCCAGCGTTTGGCGATATCGTGAAATGCCCACGCGCCCGCGAGAAAGGTAAAGAAGTAAACAAGGTGGCGGTAGTCGGAGATCAACCACTCGGGGTTGAGTGTGTACATTGCGCGTGCAGCGAGTGAGGTCAGAATAACGAAGGCGGGACCGTAGTTGTCGTAGGTATTGCCCGTGACGATGATTTCGCCGCGTTGAATCCATGTGCTGTAGGATTCGAGCGCGTGATCGGCGTATTTATAAAATTGAAGTTCGTCCCAAGACTCAGTGTAGTGGCGTGTAATGAAAACGCCAAGAATTGCAAGCAGTAAGAGGATGATGCCTGAAAAATTTCTTTTCATAAAAATAAGTATACATGCAAACAGGCACACAGACCCTTTTCAAAGGTTTGTGTGCCTGTTTGTTTTTTTACTTCATTAATTGTTCGACACGGCTCTCACCCACGGAATAATACTTCGCCTGTTTGTGGTGGACGATGATAGCAGCGGTGGATTGTTCGGGGATGAGCTGACCGGAAGTGGCAAGACTCATACCGAACTCCGATTCTACGGCAGGCAGCAACTTGAAGACTTTGAAGTGATCTTCGAGTTCGGGAATGGCGGGATAGCCCCACGAGTAACGCTTGCCTTGTTCCTCGGCGAGACCAAGTTCGCGGCGGACATGTTCGTGGAGATAGTTGGCAGTCGCTTCGGCGGCTTGGACGGCGAGACCGTGAATGAAGTAGGCTTCGGTGTAATCATTGGCGGCTTGCAGCTTTTCAAACTTTTCGGTAGCTTCCTGACCAACGGTGACGACTTGCAAAGCGACCACGTCCATTTGACCGGACTCGAC
>JAGNWT010000039.1 GCA_017985935.1 Anaerolineales bacterium
GCACAGGAACGATACGAAGGTGTTTACTGCTATGTCTCGGTCAATGGTTCGCGCTATGAACGCCTGCCGTCTGGTGATGGATTGCTTCGCGCCACTTCCGGCGACCTGTACTATGACCTACCCTTGCAGCTTGCCAATCGCGGACAATATACGCTCAGCCCCACGACCGCGGGTCTTGTGATTCTTGAAGGGGAATGTTGGGGCAGGCGCGGTGCGGAGAGTTTCCGTGTTGGGCGATTTTCCGGCAGCCACGCCAGCCCAGAATGGGATGGACGCGACCTGACCACTGAGTTGGCATTCGAGCCATTTTCGGTTGCATCATTAAGTGATGTTCCTCCAATGGCGGGTGGCGCGAACTTCCTGCGGTATCGCATTGGTCCGGCAATCAATATTGCTGATATTGGCAGTTTGTATAACGGCGTTATTCAACTTCCGACCATTATCCTTGAGCCCTTGCGCCGTGATCGCCCCGCTGTACCGGCTCCAACGAATTTAAGGCTGGTGAATCGCAGCTTTGGCATGTGTGATCCCCTGCCAAGTGAAGACCCTAACATTGGCACGATACTTTGCGAAGATCAGATCATTCGCAATCTCGCTTGGAACTGGTCGCCCACATCTGAAGTTCCTCAATCAGAAGTGACCGGCTTTGTTGTGAACACGTTCATTCAAGATACGCTCTCGACTACTCCAGTGGGGGAAGGTTTCAGTAATCCGGTCTCGCCTGGCACGGCGCGTTCTTCCCCTGTGCCTGATTATTCACTGCGCTGGCGCTGCGGCGCGACGGTACGCTTCACCGTACGGGCGGTGACCAACTTGGGCATGTCTGAACCCAGTCAGCCGTTTGAAGTACGCATGCCTGCCTGCCGACCCTCGAGCAATTTGCTCATCAGCGTAGATTCGCTGACCATTAGTCCCAGCGCCGCCAGCGGACAAGTATTAGATCGCGGCGATATCTGCATCCTGTGCGATGACCGCCGCTTTGAAATGTTCGGCATGATCGCGTTGGCAGATAATAACAACTCCATCGGCACTGCCTTCGCGCCCAATCATGGAGCGGGGACGATCGCGTTTGGGCTTTGTCCGCACAACACAGTTTGTCACAACGAAGGCACATTCACCACCAATTCAGGCTGGTGGATCGAGATGGATTACCCGATTACGAATCGACCGTTATCTTTTTCCGTGTCCATCAACGATTACGACACCGAAGATGCCATCGATCTATTTTGTACCGCGTTCGCAGTTCTGCCACCGCGCTCGGCGCAGGAATGGTCGCGTGCCAATGAAACTGTCGTCTTGCAAAGCGACTTTGGTGAAGCGAAATGCCGCTTCCAGATCACCGTGCGCGGGCAATAAAAGGATAAGACATGAAACGAATCATCTTTCTATTCTTGATCGCGGTACTTCTCACTGCCTGCGCTCCTGCGGGCGAAGCTTCATCCAGTGGTGTGCAGGCATGGGTGGACCAACCGGTGACGGGCACAGTCCTGCCGGTGGGTACATTCACGCTCAAAGCTCATGCCCGACATGCGTCTGGCAGCGGCGTGAATAAAATTGAATTCCTGGTCAATGGCGTGAGCGTCGGCGCTGTGGATACAGATGCGTCCGCGCCGCTTGTCTATGCTGAAACGGCATGGAACGCGTCCACGCCGGGAAGGTATCAAATCAGCGTCCGTGCGTTTGCGGGTGCAGAGTCTGCGGAGAGCGCCATCGTGAGCGTTTGTGTTTCACAGGAAGTCAGCCAGGCTGGTTTCGCTGCGGATGGAAGCTGCGGCAGCTTCGAACAAATTCCACCAGCGGCAGACAGCCCAACGGTCACACCGGAGCCGGGGCAGGATCAGCAAAATCAACCAGCTACTCCGCCGACAGCGACTTTCACATCCGCGCCTGCCAATCAGAATCCGCCTACCGCCACGTTTACAGCGGTCCCGCCCACGTTCACATCCGTGCCACCGACATTTACATCAGCACCAGCCGATACCACGGGTCCCGACATCAAGAGTCTGTATCACAGCGCGCCCGGGTATTACGGCGGTTGTGGCAGCACATTCACCATGCAGGCAATAGGCGTGACGGATCCATCCGGCATTGCGTCGGTCACATTTGGGTATCAATATGAAGGCGGCTCGGTCAGCGGGTACTACACTGTCTCCGGCACATCAGTTGGCAATTCCACCTATGAGTTGACGATAGACAATAACTCAGGCAACCAGGCGTACAACACCCTGCAAGGTGCAAATGGATTTATCCGCTGGTACGTTGAGGCGAGAGATAATGCAGGGAACTCGACCACGATCAGCGATCAGGTAGGCGAGATCCTTTACTGTCCGGGATAACTCTTTAGCACAACGATAAATGGACACACAAAAGCGGCACAAGAATAAAATCTTGTGCCGCTTTTCGCTTATAAGAACAAAACCAAAAAGTGATAAGTCTCACTAGTACAAACGGTATATTGCCCGCTACAGAATCATGTGATAAAAATCACTCCATGTCCAAAACAAACAATGACAGGGGAGGCGTTTTTCAGAGAGCATGGGATATCCTGAATCAAGACGATTCGATTCCAAAGGAAGAAAAAGAGGGTATCTTCAAATTGATCCAGGCGCTCGTGGAAGCTGCGGAATCCTTCCCTGCCCCGGCAGATAAGGATCAACAGGTCAGGACCTTCACACAGGAGATCATCTCCAAGCACTCACTCATGGCGCTCGTAAAGCAGCAAGCCAATGAATTGGACGCACTGCGGAACATCAGCTTAAACCTCACCTCCAGCCTGGACCTGCAAACCGTTCTCAGCGCCGTGGTCACCGAATCCATGAGGCTGATAAAGAACTCACGCACCGCTCATATATTTTTATACTCGCACGGAAAACTTGATTTTGGCGCCGCGCTAAGTCTGGACGGACCAAAGAACGCGCCATTCTCCATGCCTCGAAAAGACGGACTGACACACTCTGTCGCCAAGAGCGGAGAGATCATCATCATTGAAGATATTCAGAACAGCCCGATCTACACGAACGCTCCCAAAGATTGGACCGGCTCGATCATCGGGGTTCCGCTTAAGGTGAACAACACCGTGGTGGGCATCATGAATCTTTCGAGATTTGTGACCGGCAGTTTTTCACGCTCTGAACTGCGTCTCATTGGCTTGCTGGCAGAACAGGCTGCGGTGGCGATCTCGAACGCCAGCCTTTATAAATTTGTAGCCAACCTCGCAAACACAGATACCATCACCGGGCTGCCAAACCGCCACGCCTTGGATGAACGCCTGCAGGAAGACATCCGCCACGCAAAACGCATCTCTTCGCAATTTGCAGTGGTGATGATGGATCTGGATGGCTTCAAGTATGTGAACGATACATACGGTCACGTGGTGGGCGACGAGATCCTCTATTCGCTCTTCAACTTCCTGGCAGAAAACATCCGCCCCACCGACTTTCTGGCGCGCTACGGCGGCGATGAACTTACGCTCATCATCCGTGAAGCGGGGCAAAGCGTCGCAGAGATCGTTACAACAAAACTGATCAACCTGGTACGCGATTACGTCCCCAACATACAAGGGATCGACAAGATCAAAATGGGAGTCTCCTGCGGCATCGCCGTGTTTCCCATCCATGCACGCGACGCAGGCAATCTGCTGCGCGCCGCAGACGCCGCCTTATACCAGGCAAAAAAGCACAAACGCGGATCCTACGCGGTGGCACAGGGCGGCACAGGACCACTGGACCCGATCACCACGCCTCGATCTCCAAAAAAATAAAACTTTGCAAAGAGCCGCCACAGACGCGGCTCTTTTTATTGAAACCCAAAGGATGCCTGCGGGGTTATATTGATACAAATTCCAGATCAGGAGTCCGTATGCCCCGCAAAGTCAAACTTATCCTTAACCCCATGGCAGACATGGGAAGAGCATGGAAGACCGCCAACGCCCTGCGCCCGATCGCCCAGGAATTTGATGGGGAATTGACCTGGAGCGGAACAGTCTACCCAACCCACGCGATCGAGCTTGCCAGGCAAGCCGCAGAAGAAGGGTATGACATGGTCATCGCCATGGGCGGCGACGGCACCGTCCATGAAGTCATGAACGGGCTGATGCAAGTGCCGGCAGAAAAACGACCCATCATGGGCGTGGTGCCGATCGGCTCGGGCAATGATTTCGCCTACTCTCTTGGGCTCACCCAAAGATCCGCGCACGCGCTGGCTCACGCCCTGAAGGGCGAATCCATTCAGAGCGTGGATATCGGTCAGATGACCGATGAGCATGGACGCAAGGAATATTTTGACAACACGCTCGGCATCGGATTCGACGCCGTGGTCACCATCCGCTCGCATAAACTGCCCATTGTCAAAGGTTTTCTCATGTACCTCACAGCGGTCATTCAAACCATCATCTTAAATCACAACCCCGCGCAGGTAAAAATAGAAACCGATACAGAAACCTGGCAGAGCAACACCCTCATGGTCACGCTCTGCAACGGACCGCGGGAAGGCGGCGGCTTCATGCTTTCGCCAGAGTCTCGAAACACAGACGGCAAAATGGAATACGTCATCGTCAACAAGGTCTCGCGCGGCATGATGTTCCGACTCGTCCCCGAATTCATGAATGGCACACACATGCGATTCAAGCAGATCCGCATGGGAAGTTTCAAAACCTTCTCGCTCACATCCGACCGCCCGCTCTACATCCACGCTGACGGTGAGATCTTCACCAGCTTTGGAAGCAACCTGCGCAAGGTTTCTTTTGAGATCCTGCCGCAAGCCTTGAAAGTTGTACGCGGATAAGCACTCGCTACTTTCCACTTAATATTTTAGAATAGGGTTTGTGGAAAGTGAACATGCCTGACCTCTACCAAACCCTACTCAAACACGATCTTGGACATCTCCGAATCGTTGCAGGATTCTGGGGGCTTGAATTGGATTCCAACGTCGCGGATTCCGCAGCCGAAGAACTCTCCGCATCTCTTCTGGACTTTGAAGCTGTGCGCGAGACCATGGAGATTCTCTCCGCTGAAGCACGGGCAGCCCTGCTCACCCTGGTTGCATCAGGCGGAAAAATGGAATGGGCTGCCTTTACGAGAAAGTTCGGTGAGATCCGCGAAATGGGCGAAGCCAGGCGCGACCGTGAACGTCCGCATCTCAACCCCGTATCTGTTGCAGAGAATCTTTTCTATCGCGGCTTTCTTGCCAGGGCTTTTTTTGACCTGGGAAAGGGCGCGCAGGAATTCGCATTCATCCCCGACGACCTCTTTGAGATCATCAACGAAGAAATGGCCGAAGAGAGCGGACAAAAGACCGCCGAGCCTTTGGGTCGCCTCGCCACACCGGTTGAAAAAGCGGCTGAGACTACATCCTCCGACCGCATACTGGATGACGCAACGACCTATCTTGCCGCGCTGCGGCTGGGCAAAACAGATTTTCATTTTGAGCCTCGCCTCACAGCGATCTTGAACGCGGCTGAACTTTTGAAAAATGACGCGCCGCAAGCCGAGAAGATCAAGTCCTTCCTTGAAGCCTCTCGTCCCGAAGCTTTGAAGATGCTCGCGGATGCCTGGCAGAGATCGAAGACCTTTGACGAATTACGTTTACTGCCGGGCATCATCTGCGAAGGGGAATGGACGAGGCAAAATCAACCACTGGTCACGCGCGAATTTCTGCTGGATCTGGTTGGCGCCATTCCACAAAATAAATGGTGGAGCATCCCCGCTTTTGTGCGCGCCATCAAGGAAAAATTTCCCGACTACCAACGCCCCGCCGGCGACTACGACTCATGGTTCATCAAGCGCGAATCTGACGGACAGTATTTGCGCGGATTTGCCTATTGGGATTCGGTGGATGGCGCATTGATCAAATACTTCCTTCAAACTCTGGCATGGTTGGGCATGGCAGACCTTGCTTCACCAGAGGAAGGTAAGGAAGCCACTGCCTTTCGGGTATCGCTCGAAAATCAAAAGTCAACACCGAATGTTGAAGGAAAGATCAACGTCGCGTCGAACGGAAAGATCACCATATCCCGCTTCTTCTCACGGGCGGTACGCTATCAGATCGCCCGCTTCTGCGAATGGTCCGGCGAAAAAGGTGACGAGTTCCAATATCAGGTATCGGCGCGATCTCTGACACTTGCCAAAGAGCAGGGATTAAAAGCCGGGCAGTTATTATCGCTGCTGGTAAAGTACACCGGCGGCAATGTTCCGCCGGCGTTGGTGAAGGCGCTCAAGCAATGGGAAACTTTTGGCACCGAAGCCCGGGTGGAGAATCTGCTTGTGCTAAGGGTCAACAGGCCCGAGATCCTGGAAGAGATGCGCAATTCAAAAGCGGGAAAATTCCTGGGCGAGATATTAAGCCCAAATGCGGTCGTCATCAAAAGCGGAGCAGAATCCAAAGTATTGGCAGCGCTCGCGGAATTGGGACTGTTATCTGACGTGAATGTGCAGGAGTAAATGAAGCAAAGCATTTTCAAACCTATTCGAAGTCCCGGCTTGCCAGCGCTTGTATTTTTTATATCGATCTTATTGATGGGGGTCATCAGCACTTTTATTAACCCTGCAAAAATCGACTCGAACGACTTGCGATTGATCGCCTGGAATCCGGGGCGTGAATTGCTTGCCACCGGCAATGTGAATGCCGGATATCCATATCCGTTATGGACTGTTGTGGTCATGCTTCCTTTTGCCCTGCTGCCGCAAAAAATTTCCATGCTCATCTGGCTGACCTGCAACCTGCTCATGCTCGCCTCCAGTATTGCTATTTTCATTCTGATGACCAGATGGGAACTCACACCGATCACCCTTGTGATGGTCGTTTCGCTCTGCGGACTTTTTCTGCCGGTCTTAACCAGTTTCAGTCTTGGGCAATTAACATTTTTCTCCCTGCTTGCCATCACCCTCGCGGCTTATTTTTTCATCAACCAGAAATGGATACCGCTGGGCGTTACTCTGGGAATCTCCCTGGTGAAGCCGCAAGTGATGATCCTGTTGATCGGAATGGTCATGCTGCAGGCTCTCTTGCAGCACCGATGGCGGGTGCTGATTAGTTTTTCCACCACAACCCTCATCCTTGTAGCGATCTCCCTCCCTTTCATTTCAAGTCCGCAACAGATCATTGGAGGAGGAATAGGAGATCATCTCGGCAGTTTTATTGAAAGGACGAGCACGATCTGGAGTTTATTCCTGACCCTGGGAATTTCGTGGTTCGTTCCACTCGTGTGCTCCATTGGGTTGATGGGCTGGCTGCTCCAAAAGTGGATTCCATTCTTCCGCAATGCAATCCCCAACATCGATCAAAGCCTGTTCCTGTTTTCCGCGTCTGTGATCGTAAACCTGATCGTTCTTCCATACAGCTGGATGTATAATCTTGTATTGTTGCTCCTGCCATACGGCTACAGCGTGATTCAGATCTTGAAAATAAAAGACGCTTCGCAGAACCTCTGGCTCGCAGCATTGTTATTCATCATGTCCCCGCTTACCATAGCTCTATTCGTGATCTTTGAAGGACACAGCGGTACGCAAGCCCACCAGATCATCCCAGCGTTTTTTCTCCTTGCAGTGATGATCGCTCTCGAGAGCAAAAGCAGAACCGAGGAAAGCTCAGGATGAAATCCTTAACCCAAGCGACATTCAACAGCGCAGGCATGGACGGTCTGTTCAAGCCTGGCACGACCCATACCCAGCCGGAGAAACTTTATCGTACCGAGGCTGCTCATCAACGATCGCTTCCGAAATCCAATGGATGTCACCAGTAATTTGTGACATCCATTTTTTATGATATCGCTATAATCATTTTGTAACCTCAAACAAGGAGTGACAATGTCTAAAACTGATTGGATCCAGCAGGAGATCGAAACTTTGCAAAACGCGGGTTTGTACAACCGCATTCGAACCATCGGCTCGCCTCAAGGCTCGTGGCTGATCGTGGACGGTAAAAAGGTTTTGAATTTCTGCTCAAACAATTATCTGGGATTGGCCAACCACCCCGCCCTGGTAGCCGCCGCGAAGCAATCCATCGACGATATGGGCGTGGGACCCGCCGCGGTGCGCTCCATTGCCGGAACAATGACCCTGCATGTTGAGCTGGAAAAACGTCTTGCCCAATTCAAGGGTGTCGAAGCAGCCATCACCTTTCAATCTGGATTCACAGCGAACCTGGCCACCATCCCGGTGCTTGTCGGCAAGGAAGATGTGATCTTCTCAGACAGACTCAATCACGCCTCGATCATCGATGGCTGTCGCCTGTCTGGCGCGAAGATCATCGCTTACGAGCATAACGATGTGAAGTCGCTCGAGGAACAGATCCTGGCAAATCAAGGTCAGTTCCGCCGCGCATTGATCGTGACCGACGGCGTGTTCAGCATGGATGGAGACATCGCCCCCCTGCCCGATATTTATGAAGTGGCAAAGAAATACGACATCCTGCTGATGGTGGATGACGCGCATGGAGAAGGCGTGCTCGGCAAAGGCGGACGCGGTATCGTAGATCATTTCGGACTGCACGGAAAAGTGGATGTGGAAGTTGGCACGATGTCCAAGGCGTTCGGTGTGGTCGGCGGCATTGTCGCGGGCAAGTCCGTCATCATTGACTGGCTGCGCCAGCGCGGACGCCCCTTCCTGTTCTCTTCGGCAGTGACCGTTCCAGACGCAGCCGCCTGCCTCGCAGCCGTGGACTTGCTGGAAAACTCAACCCAACTGGTCGATAGACTTTGGGAAAACGCAAAATACTTCAAAGCTGAAATGAAGTCCCTGGGATTCAATACCGGTGTGAGCGAAACCCCCATCACCCCGGTCATGCTCGGCGAAGCTCCGCTCGCGCAGCAATTCAGCCGCGAGCTGTTCGAAGCGGGCGTTTTTGCAATGGCGCTGGGCTTCCCGACCGTGCCGCAAGGCAAGGCAAGGATCCGCGTCATGATCTCCGCCGCGCACTCGCAGGACGATCTCAACAAAGGACTGGAAGCGTTCAAGACCGTTGGAAAGAAACTGGGCGTAATCTGATCGGCTACTTAAATTCCCGCCGCGGGGATTTATAAGAAAAAATCTCTGCGGCGGACTTGTTATGGTAAAATCGCTGTCGCCTGGAGGGATGGCCGAGCGGCTGAAGGCGCATGTCTTGAAAACATGTTTGGGTCACACCAACGTGGGTTCGAATCCCACTCCCTCCGCCAGGCCTCCAAAGTGGCAGCTTTAGCAACTGCCCATGTGCGTTTCGAAGTTTGAAACGCCATCAAATGAATTGGGGAGGTGCCAGAGTGGCTGAATGGGCTCGCCTGCTAAGTGAGTGCTGGGTAAAACCAGTCGCGGGTTCGAATCCCGCCCTCCCCGCCACAAAAAAATACGCCCGGTTTCGGGCGTATTTTTTTGTTTCCGCCATTCATAATAACTTAGGGCGCTTCTTCACCATTCCACTCAATATCATAAGTGGTCGCCTCAAGCGGGCTGATATCCTTTTCACGTGCCAACGCCAAATAAGAAAACAAACTTCTAAATTGAAGCAGGAAAGGTAAAGGGTCACGGAAGTCGAGGATCACATCCCTGCTTGCAAGGAAGGTCTTCAGCCATTGTCGAAAACCGCCCTTCCTGCCATAGACCAGCATGGCAAGCGCCAGCATGGATGACCCGCCATCCGCCGGAGTGATGCAATCCATATCCGGGTTGAGGAAGGCATCTGCAAACTTCGGGTGCGAAGCCAGCAAATGCGCTCCGCTTGTCGCGCGCGGGTTGCACTCCAGGGCATAAATGGGACCATCCACCGATTGGATGAAATCAAAAGCAACCTGCCCGGTAATGTGATTCTTCTCCACAAAGGTCTTCACCCATTGAAAACTTGCAAGGTGCTGAACCGGTTGAAAAACGATCGCCGCCCCTCTCCCGGCTGTATAGCCCGCGCGATACGCCGCATGCGCGGTGATATGTCCATTATGACAAACGCTGTAAGTACAAAATTCTGAGCCCTTGATAAAGCGCTGCGCAACCCACGGCGTGCTCGAGTGAAGCCTCAGCGTGGATGAGACCGATCGCAACGGAGGCAGGATCATGGTCCGTGAAGCGAACCGCGAATAAGCCGGCTTAAGCACAAGCTCCTTCCAATGCGCGTACGCCTGGAACAACATATCCATGCTCGTCACCAGCATCGACTCGGGGACCGACAATCCATTCTCCGCCGCGTTGACCGCAAACTTCCACTTGTTGTGCAGCCCATTCAATTTTTCGATCGGCTCCGCGAACACCTCACATGGAAGTTCATCGCGCCCAAGGGCAATGTGGAAGATCTCCTCGCAAGTGGGGATCAACAGGTCGATCTGATTCTCTTCGATGATCTTCTTCAACGCCGAAATGAAAGCCGGTCTTTCGTAACGCGGAGCGGGCACCAGAAAATTGGCTTTGATCGCCGCTGACGGCTGACTCAAATGTCCGCGCAAAGACTCCGCCATAAAGACGGTATGCCCCGCGCGATGAAATACACGGGCAAGTTCAAGTGTCACGGGCGCGCGCCCGCCGGTCAGAAGAATGTTTGCCATGAATTTAATCCATTAACACTAAAACAATATCACAGAACACGGCTACTTCCAAGTTTGTTTTTCTACCTGTAAAAAATTTCTCGCCCAAGCCAGAGTCGGGCTTCAGTTCCGCAGCACATTAAAGGCGCGTCAGATCAAAAGGTCAACACCAGCCCGCCAATGGACAATCCCGCGCCGGTGCCAACCAGCAGCACCTTATCGCCGCGTTGAATGCGCCCATCTCGCACACCTTGATACAAGGTGGCAGGGATCGAAGCCGCCACACAATTTCCCAGCGTCTCGATCGTGCGGATGATTTTCTGCTCTTTCCAGCCAAACCGTTCCAACATCATCAAGCCGACCTTGCTTGCCTGATGCGGCACGATCACATCCACGTCGAGCATGCCTTGAGACAAGCCCGGATATAACTCATCCAAAAATTCATGTGCGATGCCGCGCACCATGCGCAAGACAGCAGGACCATCCATGTGAAAAAGATCATCCTCAGGGTTATGCCCCGCAAAGCGTGGATGAAAGCGTGAGCCGCCCCCCATGATGGTCGTAAGATACGCGCCATCGCCATAGGTCTTGAAATGCGCATGATGGATCATGGACGGGTCACCGGCTTCCGGGCGGGTGACCACCACTGCAGCAGCCGCATCTCCCACCAGTGAAGCGGACTCCGGCTCCTTTGGATTGATCCCACAGGAAGCCACATCTGCGCTGGCAATGAGGATGTTCTTATAACGTCCGCTATGGATGAAGTTCGATGCTACATCCATGGCGGCCACGAAGCTCAAGCAAGTCGTATGGACGGTCATCGCCGGAATGCCAGACTTGCCCAACCCCAATTGACGTTGGATCAATGATCCGGTATCGGGGATGGCTTGCTCCCCCGTCCCTGAGGCATTGATGATCAGGTCAAGTTGATCCGGCTTGAGTTTCGCCTCATCCAACGCTTCACGCGCCGCCTCGGCAGACATGAACGAGGATGTTTCGTCTGTCACCCAACGGCGTTCACGCACCCCATTGCGCCGCTCCACCCAGCCTGCAGAAAGCCCGCACAGTTCCTCTATCTCCGAATTGGGAACGACCCGCTTCGGGAGGTAACGTCCCAAACCAATGATCTTTAGCGGAATATTAACTTGCATGAATGTTCTCTCTCCTAAAAAATGATCGCTGACTAAAAATCCATCTTCTTAAAATACGGGATCGCCGCCTTGGATACCGCACCGATCAACTTCCACGGCAGCCGCCTCTTGCGGGGCAAATGGGCGGTGAACACAGCGTTGTATTCCGTCACAGACTCGCCGCCGCGCACTTTCTTAAATCTGCCCACCCCGCCGCTGGCATGCACCAGCAGCCCGCGCTTCACGCCTTCCTGCAGAGTGACCAATGTCAGAAGACGGTACAACCCTTCATCAAGCGGCAGAGAAGTGTCGTACCCAAAGAGCGGCTGGGTCATGGCACCGTTTCGGACAAAGAATCCCATAATGGCATTCAACCGTCCATCCTTCTTAAGTCCGTGCAGGTGCAAGATACCTTCGTCCCGAGCCAGTTTCAAAAAGTCAAATGTGAACTGCGGGTTGTAATACGAATATTTTTCCAGATACAAGAGATTGTATAACTCCACGGCGCGGCGCAGTTCGTCATCCGACAGATCCCTGCCGCCCACAACCTCGTAGCCGTTCTTTTTCAACACCCGAACATCTTCCTTGCATTGACGGGTCTTCAATGCTGCAACAGGATCCATATACCAGACCTGACGACTCAAGACCAGATCATATCCCAGCTTTTCAAGGCTTTGATAAACATGCGGATTCTTCTTTTGGTCCACAGAGCGGAACACAATGGCACGGTCAGGGAACCATCGAATCAGCGCTTCGCTCAAAGCCGATATCTGGTCGCTGCTTATCGAAGGATATAGATTCGTCGATAGCAGATAATTATTGACGAAGACCACCTTATCCAGCTCTGCGTAGCGGAAGTATAAAGCCACCGGATTCATCACCAGCTTTACCGCCGCTTCTGCCAACGGGTTATTGAGGTGTTTCACTTCTTCGAAAGCGCCATAGGACACATAGTGGCTATAGGGTGAAACGGTATAGGTATTTTGCGGGTGAAAATCTGTGACCGTGATGGGGATGACCGTCTCCCCTGCCAGGACAGCCATCAACCGGGTGTGATACACATTGCGGATGTATCGCTGCGGATCGTCTGCCATTAATGGCGTGAGATAACGACGCGCGTACTCTCCGTCATCAGTTTTCGGGAAAGGCAGAGAATGGATGGTATCGCGGGTGAAAAGCCGTGGCGCCTCTTCAAGCTGAAAAGAGGTCATGGCTGGGAGGTGCGATTTACCCGGGAGTCGAACTGGGCGATCGTCTCTTCACAGTGCGAAGGGATGACATGCGTATTGGGATGGGTCTGGTAATAGTTCTGCAGGGTTCCCAGGGTTTCCCGGTAGGCAGCCGGGTCTGGAAAGAGATTATCCGCTATTTTATGCGGCGGACGATTTTCAACGATCGACCGTTTGAGCCATGCCGCATCTGCCACAAAGAAAAAGACACAGCCAGAGTCATCGCGGGCAAAGATTCCCATCTGCCCATGGGCGTGACCGGGGAGTTCAACACCGATCAGCGAGCCGTCACCGAGCAGGTCATAGCCAGTCTTGAACGGCAGGTACTCTTCAGAGAGCAGGATGGGTTTGGTGATGTCCACTTCCTGTGAACGGGAGGCAAAGTCTGTGGGGACGAGCCCGCGCAGGTAGGCATGCTTCATGTCTTCCTGGGGCGGCAGGTGGCGGAGATGTGAAAAGGCGTGGGGAAGGTAAACGAAACGGGACCAGTTGAGGTCGACGAGTGACCCGATGTGATCGGCGTGAAAGTGAGAGATGAAGACGTGAGAAATATCCTGCAGGCGGAGTCCCAGCCCAGCGAGTTGATTCACCACAAGGTCTTCCTCTCGCAGGGTAACGGGAGTCATCCAGCGGTAAATGCGCTTGGGGAATTTTTTGGTTTCATCAAAGAAGCGGTAGGAATAGCCAGTATCAAAAAGCATTGCGCCAAATTTAGGATGACGGAAGAGGGCGAACATGGCGGGGAAATGGATCGTGCGCCAGCGCCCGCCATGAATGGCGATGTGCTCGGGGGCAGTGCAGTAACCGGCATGAAGAATATCAATTTTCATATTTCACCACAAATGTTATGAAGAAGAATTGGGGTTGGCTTTCTTCCACCAGCTCAAAAATCTTTGCACGCCTTCTTCCACAGAAATTTTTGGCTGATAGCCAAGGTCTGTTTTCGCGGCAGAGATATCGAGGGTGGTGCTGTTGGCCATCATGCTCACAGAGAGTCTGGTAAGCGGCGGCTCGGGGCTGTAGGGAATCAGCGAGTAGATCAATTCAAAAGCTCCGCCCGCCAGGTTTGCGGTCCGCAGGGATATCTTTCGGGCAGGATGCGGGAATTTTAACTCATCGCAAATTCTTTCGATCAACTTCCAGATCTTTACCGGCTCGGCGTTGGAAATGTTATATTTTTTTCCAAGGGTATTTGCCGGCGACTCAACACATAACAACAAGGCATCCACCACGTTTTGGATGTAGGTCAGGTCAACCATGTTTTCGCCATCGCCCAAAATGGGAAGCCTGCCGGTCTTAAGACGGGAGAGCAGACGCGGAAAAATGACCGTATCGCCTTCCCCGAACAACGCCCGCGGGCGGATCGACACCACGGGAAGTCCACTCGCAAAACCTTTATCGATCTCTTCTTCTGCCAGCAGTTTTGTGTGTGCGTAGTTACTGACAGGCTCGGGCAGCGGGTCGGTTTCTCTCACGCCCACACGCGAGCCATGACCAAAGTAAATGCTCGGTGTTGAAACATACACAAGCCGCTTTACATTGCCATCCAGACAAGCCTGCACCACATTGCGCGTGCCGATAACATTCGCCTGATAGAATTTTTCGAAGTTACCCCACGGCGATGGAAGCGCGGCGCAGTGAAAAACGATCTCCTGCCCGTTGAACAAATCAGAGATCTCATCCTGTTTGGAAATATCAGCACGAAGCGGACGGATGCCTTCATCTTCAAGCTCGTTCAACTTGATCGGGTTGCGCCCAAGCGCGGTCACATCCCAGCCCATACCGTGCAGTCGGCGCGTCAATGCGCCGCCAAGAAAACCAGTCGCGCCGGTCACCAACGCTTTCATGACAATCTCTTTTCTGCAAGAGAAGTTAACTCTTCGCGGATGATCTTGGAGTTGTGCCGAACATCGGTCGGGAATTTTTTCATGAACAAAAAGTCCTTTATTGTTGAAGCCTGCGGATGCCGCCCTGCCATCGCCATCAGATCCGCTTTGATTGTATCTTTATTTTCCCTGACTCCTTTTTTCAACTCCACCCACAGCACAGGCTTGCCCCTCACTCCCACCAGCGCAGTTCGAGCCACCCGCGAATGCGCGTTGAAAATATTTTCGATCTGCTCTGTGAACATCACATCATCTTCAGTGACCACGCGGTGAGATTTTCTTCCGCAGTACCAGAGCCTGCCTTCTTCATCAAAATATCCCACATCGCCCATGCGGTGGATGATGTCATCGCCAAATCTGATCTTTGATAAGCGGTTGGCATCTGCTCTGTGGATGTAACTGCCGGTCGTGGCTGCGCTTTGAACGGTGATCTCCCCAACGACATTGGATTCCACTGTGAGCGAATCCCGCCACTCTTCGAGCGGCTCGTCGGTGATGCGGATGATCCGCACGGTCACACCTTCAATGGGTTTGCCCAGGCAAATCCCCGCACCGTTCTCGGTCTTTTCCTTCATTGAAAATATCTCACGGCTTTCCACTTTGGCAATCGGCAGGGTTTCCGTCGCACCGTAAATGCCGAAGAGATCGGTCTGGTCTGCAAGCAATTTCCTAACCTCATGTTGAAGTTGAATCGTCGCTGGCGCGCCCGCAGTGATGACACGTTTAAGGGAAGGCAGTTTTGCCGAGAGGGGGATGCCGTAATCTGCAAGAATATTCAGCACCACAGGCGAGGCGAACATGTTGGTGACATTGAATTTCTGAATCGCGCCGATCACCTTGGCAGGGTCAGTTTTGCCCGGCACAGGGAAATTAATATCGGGAATGACAGAAGTGACTCCCAGCAGAGAGTCGATCAGGGCGTAGAGGGGGAAAGCGGGCAGGTCAATTTCGTCTGGCGAAATCTTGAAAGTATCTGCAAGCATATCCAACTGGGCAGAGAAATTTCCCTGAGTGTAAACCGCCCCTTTTGGCAAACCTGTGCTCCCGGAAGTGTAGATGATGGCGGCAGGAGAGGTAACTGGTGATTGGGAATTGGAGATTCGAGGTTGAGGTTGAACTTTGAAAGTTGAACGTTGAACGGATGCCATGGTCAGGTTGTGCTTGACGCTGTCTTTGCCCCATCCGAAGAGGATTCGCAATGTGTGAGTCAGCCCGTTGCCGATGAAGATCTCAGGCTTCGCTTCCGCGAGACACTCGCCGACCTTCTTGAGTCCAATGGCGGGGTCCACAATGACGGGGACGATACCCTGTTTGAGCAAGGCAAATGCCAAAGCGAAAAAATCTGCCGAGGGCGGGGTCATCAGGGCGGCGGTACTGCCTGGGGTCAGCGAGCAGGCTGAAAGTCCGTCAGCGAACCGCAGGGATGAATCCAATAATTGAGCGTAGGTGACCGTTATCCAATCCCCATCTTGAGCGTAGATCAAGGCGGCTTTTTCGGGATGCCGCGCCGCGTTGGATTCGAAGCGTGCAAAAAGCGAGGTCATTCGTTGGGGTGGCGCTGCATGTACTTGTCCACGAACCAGCACAGTGACTTGACCTTGAGGTTGTTCTCGCGGGCAAACTTCAACCCTTCGCGGACCAGAGCGCTGCCAATGCCGCGCCCCTCCAACGCAGACGGGACTCCCGTGTGCGTGAATACGATGGTATCTCCGCTCAGGTAGTAATTAAGGGAGGCGGTATGCGACTCGAGTTGAACTTGAAAGCTCTGACGCTCGGTAACGTGAATGACAAGGGGCTCATTTTGCGGCATGGGATTTCCTCTGCCCCATTTTACCCGCTAAAAAATGCCGACATTGACCCATGTTCCGTTTGCTTTTACAATGCTAATCATGCTGTTGAAATTTGCAGGTTTCTTCCGCCCCGATCACGACCCTCCGCTGGCGCGGCACCCTCGCGCATTCAAACTTTAACCCTAAAATTTTTCGGAGGAAAAAATGCCCACACCCATTGTTTCAAAACGCGCACCCATTTACGCCGATGTTCCCGATGAAAAGTGGAACGATTGGCGCTGGCAATTAAGTCACCGCTTGAACACCGTTGAAGAGATCGAAAAAGTTTTGCCGCTCACCGAGAGCGAACGCAAGGCGCTCCAAACGCAGGGATTATTCCGCGTGGATGTGACCCCGTACTATATTTCGCTGATCGACCCGAGCGACCCGAATGACCCCGTCCGCAAGCAGATCATCCCTGTTTCGGAGGAAATGAACGCATTCACCGCCATGATGGAGGATTCCCTCGCGGAAGACCGCCACTCTCCCGTGCCGGGGCTTGTTCACCGGTATCCTGACAGAGTGCTCATGCTGGTGACGACCCAGTGCGCTTCGTACTGCCGCTATTGCACCCGCTCGCGCATCGTCGGCGACCCGGGGCAGACCTTCAACCGCCAGGACTTCGAGATGCAGATCGAGTATCTCAAGCGCACCCCGCAGGTGCGTGATGTGCTGCTATCGGGCGGCGATCCGCTGGTGCTGGCGCCAAAAATTCTGGAAGAACTGCTCACCCGCCTGCGCGAGATCCCGCACATCGAGATCGTCCGCATTGGCTCGCGCGTGCCGGTATTCATGCCGATGCGCATCACGCAGGAACTGTGCGACATGCTCGCCAAGTTCCACCCGCTGTGGCTGAACATCCATGTCAATCACCCGAACGAAATCTCGAAGGAACTGGCAGAAGCCTGCGACCGTATGAGCCGCGCCGGCATTCCCCTGGGCAATCAATCTGTTCTGCTGGCAGGGGTTAATGACTGCGTCCACATGCAGCGCGAACTCGTCCAAAAGCTGACCCGCATCCGCGTGCGCCCGTACTATCTCTATCAGTGCGACCTCGTGGAAGGCGCGGGACATTTCCGCACGCCCGTGGCAAAAGGCATTGAGATCATCGAAGGCCTGCGCGGACATACCTCCGGCTACGCCGTTCCACAATTCATTGTGGACGCACCCGGCGGTGGTGGTAAGATTCCTGTCATGCCCAACTACATGCTGAGCATGTCGGACCACAAGATCATCGTCCGCAACTACGAAGGATATGTGACCACCTACGAAGAGCCGACCGAATACAAGTCACACGACCCGAAGACCTGCAAGTTCTGCCAGAACAAACGCCCCGAACCCGGTCAGACCGGACTCACAGGCTTGCTCGACGGCGATCAGATGTTCATCAAGCCTGAAGGCTTCGACGAACTTCACAACCGCGACGGTATTCAGCATCGGTTGAAGGATGAAAACAAGTGGAAACCGCTCGGCATCGGTTCGGGCGAAACAGACTAAAATGTTTAGAACAGGGTTCGGATTTCCGCCTGAAGGTTTCCGAACCCTCATTAAGGAGAAAATATGAAAAGAACAATACAAGTGATGATCATTTTGGTGACTTTGGCTTCCTTCCTGGGAGCATGTCTGCCCGCAGCGGCGCCCGCAACCTCGGGTGAACCGGCTGCCGCGCAAGCCCAGAACACCCAAAGCCTGGAAGATACCCAGTCACAGATCAACACCGCCGTGGCGCAGACCATCGAGGCGCAGAACCAGATCGGCACCGCAGTAGCCCTTACGACCGAGGCGCAAGCCACGCCGACCTTCACCGCCACCGCGGTCACCATCCCCACCTTCACCCCGCTCGCACTCCCGACCGCCACGAACAGACCCTCCACCGGCGGCAGCACTGGCGGATCTTCCTCAGGGAAATATGACTACGCCTGCGACATCATGAATCGCCGACCGTTCGACAATGCCGAGATCCTGCACGGGCAGGACTTCGACATCAAATGGACGATCCAAAACACCGGAACCAAGACCTGGGATCCGGGCATGGATGTGAAGTATTTCAGCGGACCGCAAATGACCAGCGTCACCGTGGTGGAAATTCCCATCGCCATGAAGCCCGGCGACACCTATCAGATCGTGATGGATGCCAAGGCGCCCGCTCAGACCGGCTTCCAGGTGATGACCTGGACCGTGCAAGGACAACTCTGCTATCCGTACGTGGCATTGATGGTGCACTAACCTGAAGGGTAATTTATGATCGCGCAGAACCGTAGAATTTTCGCTTTGCTGGCCGCAACCGTTATCATGCTTGCGTGCATGCCCACTATTCCTTCCCTCGCGCCAGCCTCTGCGCCTGCACCTACTTTTGATCCCAACTCTTTACAAACAGCCATCGTAGAGACGGCCGCAGCGGCCGCAGCCGAGACCGCGCTTGTGGCACCAACATTCACGCCGACCTTTACGCCGGTGCCCACCGAAACCCCGACACAAACAGCGTCGCCCACGGCCACGGTCACTTTTGTGTTCTTCCTGCCCACATTCACCCTCACCCCCACACTGGCCAAGCCGGGCAGTTCCGGGTTGGATTTTGAATGTCAGGTGGTTTCGCAATCGCCGATCAGCAACAGCACCATCCAGCGTGGAGCTGCCTTCGACATGAAATGGAAGGTGGCGAACATCGGCAAAAAGCCCTGGGACTCGAATAGCGCCGACTATCGATATGTCAAAGGCGAGAAAATGCATCGCGCCCCGGCCCTCGACTTTGAACAATCTGTCCCATCAGGCGGCATGATCGAACTAGTTGTGCCCATGCAAGCGCCTGCTGAAGCGGGAACCTATCAGACGTTATGGAGCATCAACATCGGCAAGGAAAGATTTTGTTCCATGAACCTGGTTCTGGTCGTTGAGTAAATCAAAAAAAATCCTCCGAGAAATTCGGAGGATTTTTTTATCTTAGGAAGCGGGGGGAAGCGGTTCGTTGGAAGCGGGCGCTTCGGGCTTCTTGCGCATTGTGAAGAAACCAACCGCAATGGGGATGATGATCATAATGACTGAAAGGCAGAGGAACGCATACCCAAAAGCCGGAGGCGTAGCCTGGGTTGAATCACCGAGGGTAAAGCTGCCATTGCCTGAGATCGTACCGATTCCCATCACACACGTGAACAGACCACAACAACCGCAGATCAACGCGGTCGCAATGGTGGCGATCATGCCAGTGTTCTTGTTATTCATTCTTTTCTCCTGTTAATAGATTTGTGTCAGTATACAACCAAAAAAAACGGGATGCAAGTTTTGCCTGCATCCCGTTTGTACTACGACCTCAATTTCGCGCCGACCATATGTTCGAGGCGTTTCACGATCTTGGTGCGGATCGCGGCAGCCTCGGCATCGGTCAGTGTTTTCTCAGCTTGATAAGTGAGACTGTACGCCAGAGATTTCTTGCCCGCGCCGATCTTCTCATCGCGATAGACATCGAACAAGCGCACATCGGTGACGGTCTTTCCGCCCGTTTGCCTGATCAACGCTTCGACAGTGGATGCGGCGACTGATTCATCGAGGATGAGGGCAATGTCCTCGTACATGGGCGGGAACTCGGAGACCGGCTTGATCCCGTAGAACGGATTCAAGCCACGCAGGATCTCGAGGTCAAACTCAGCCACGATGACAGGCGCATCGCCGAATTCGAACTTTTCCTTGGCCAGCGGGTGCAGCTCACCGAACACGCCCACCACCTGCCCATTCACCTTGACCTCGGCAGACTTACCCGGATGCAAATTAACTCCGTGTGCAGAAGAAGCCTCAGCGTAGACAATGTCTGTGAAACGCAAGCCTGCCAGCAGGAGTTCGATGCGCCCCTTCATGTCGAAGAAATCAAATGCCGGGGAATTCTTCACATCCCACGCGGATGGATTCCGCGCGCCAGTCATTACGATGGCAAGTTTACGCGGCTCATTGGGCAGATCATTCTTGACCGGTTCGAAGACCGAGCCGACCTCGAACATGGCCAGCGATTCCGCGCGTGCATTTTTCTCCGCCACTTCCAACACGGAGGTGAGCAGGCTGCGGCGCAGCACACTGCGTTCCGGCGCAATGGGGTTGGCAATGCGGACATAATCATCATGCGAAACAATGCGGCTCTCCCTTTCGGGTGAGGTCATGCGGTACGTGACGACTTCCTGCATGCCGATGGCGGCGAGCAGGTCGCGCAGGCGCTCTTCCCACTCGTGAACGGGGTTGCCCTTTTGGGGAGGCAGAGCGTCAGCCATGGTGGTGGTTGGGATGTTGTCGAAGCCGTAACTGCGAGCAACTTCTTCAAGCACATCGGCGAGACCGACCACGCCTTCTTCAATGTCCATGCGGTGCTGCGGCGCGGTGACACGCAATTTATCGCCCGCCACTTCGCATTTGAATTCGAGGTGGGTCAACAGTTCGGATATCTTTTCAATAGTGAGGTCAATGCCAAGCAGGCGCTTCACGTCACGGGATGTCACATCTACGACCGAGTCTTTCGGTTGAAGCGGATACTCGTCCACCAATCCGGGGGCGATCTGTCCGCCAGACCAATCTGCCATGTATTTCAAGCCAAGGTTCACACCCTGGTCCGCGAGCGCCGGGTGCACGCCGCGTGAAAAACGGAAAGATGCTTCGGAGGGCAGGTTATGCTGTTTTGCAGTGCGGCGGATGTTGATGAAGTTCCATGCCGCGCCTTCGAGCAGGATATTCTTTGTTTGGTCAGTCACTTCGGATTCAGATCCGCCCATCACGCCCGCGAGCGAGAGCGATCCCTTTTCATCGCACACCAGCACGTTCATGGCGGTCAATGTACGCTCAGTGCCATCGAGAGTCTTGAGCTTTTCACCTTCGGCAGCGGCGCGGGTGATGATCTTGACCTTTTTGTCGCCAGCGCGTTCTTTGAGCACGTCATAATCGAAAGCGTGCAGCGGTTCGCCAAGTTCGATCATGGCATAGTTGGTAGCATCCACGATGTTACTGATGGTGCGCACGCCCGCCAGTTTGAGTCTGCGCTGGATCTGGTACGGGCTGGGCTTGATCTCCACATTGCGGATCAGTCCCGCCACAAAGCGCGGATTCAGTTCCGAGTTGGTGATCTCGATCTCGACCAGATCATTGACCGCTCCGCCGGAGGTGTTGAATTTCACGACAGGCTTTTTCAACTCTCGACCGGTCAGCGCAGCAAGTTCACGCGCAATGCCGATCACATTCGCGTTGCGTGCCATGTTCGGCAGGATGGAAATATCGAGGACTGCATCGCCGATGTAATCCACGAGCGGCATGCCCGCGGGAGCATCATCATCGAAAAGGATGATGCCTTCGTGTTCTTCGGTAATGCCGAGTTCCTTTTCCGAGCAAACCATGGAATACGAATCCACGCCGCGGATCTTGGCGCGTTTGAGGGTGGTCAGCACCAGGCCATCCGCGTGACCGTCGTAGATGGTGGCACCTTCCTTGGCGTATGCCACCTTGATCGGCTTGGGAAGCGGTCCCGTGCCTTTCAATTGGAAGATGTTCGGCGCGCCGGTCAATACCACCTGTTCCTGCTGACCGTCGAACAGATCGAGCAGGGTCAGTTTATCGGCATTGGGGTGCGCCTTCACCTCGCGGATCTCCGCCACAACCAGTTTCTCGCGGTCCCAGCCGATGCCGTTGGTCTTGAACTCGTGTTTCTCGCCGTCTTTGTAGGTGGGCATGGGCAGACCTGCGTACAAGATCTCGTCCACTTCCATGCCTGCCAAAGTCAGTTTGCGGGCAATATCTTCAACGGTCAAACCGTCGAGATCGATAAAATCTTTTAACCAAGAAATAGGTAACTTCATAATTCACTTCCTTTTATTAACCACAAAGCGTCACGAAGAGTGAGAAGGATATATTTTTTTTCGTCATTCATCCTTCATCATTCATCATTTCCTAGAACTGTTCAAGGAACCTCACGTCATTTCCCCAGAAATAACGAATGTCGGTGATCTTATTTCTGAGCATCAACTGGCGTTCCGGTCCCATGCCAAAGGCAAATCCAGTGTAGCGCTTCGGGTCGTAGCCGCCGTTCTGTAACACGTTCGGGTGAACCATGCCGCAGCCGAGAATTTCAAGCCAGCCGGAGTTCTTGCAGACCTGACAGCCCTTGCCGCCGCACACGAAACATTCCACATCCACTTCAGCGGAAGGCTCGGTGAACGGGAAGTACGAAGCGCGGAATCTCACGCGCGCATCCTGACCGAACATGCGCCGCGCAAAATCTGCGAGCGTGCCCTTCAGGTCTGCAAAGGTGATGCCCTCGCCCACAGCCAGTCCCTCCACCTGGTTGAACTGGATCTCAGACCGGGCTGTGATCTGCTCGTAGCGATAGCACATGCCCGGCAAGGCAATGCGGATGGGCGGCGGATTCTGCGGGTTGGTCGCTGCCGCCTCGCGCATGGCACGCACCTGTCCCGGTGATGTATGCGTGCGCATCAAGATCGGGTTGTCCTCGCGTCCTTCAGATTCCACATAGAACGAATCCTGCATTTCGCGCGCAGGGTGATGCGGCGGGAAGTTAAGCACCTGAAAATTCATCTCATCGGTTTCCACCTCGCGCGAGGTGTACACCTGAAAACCCATCTCAGCCAAAATGGCGAGCACGCGCCGCAATTGCTGATTGGACGGGTGCAAGCGCCCGACCTGCACTTCGCGTCCGGGCAGGGTCACATCCAGTTTTTCTTCTTCGAGGGATTTCGCCAGCGCGGCATTTTTCACCGCCTGAGATTTCTCCTCCAAAGCGGCTTCAAGCGCCACCTTGACACGGTTCGCCGCCGCGCCGACAACTGGTTTCTCTTCCTTTGAAAGTTTTCCCAGCCCGGCAAAGACCTGCATCAGCGGAGAACTGCGCCCCACGTTTGCCACACGCCACGCATCCAAAGCGGACTGGTCTTCGATGACCAATAAACTTTCCAGCGCGGCTTTTTCGATCTCATTCAATTGTTCCAACATAGTGCCTCCATTTCTCGGTAGGGCGGGGTGACCTCGCCGCTACAAACATACAAAACAAAACCCTCCCGTCCACAATCATGGGACGAGAGGGAGATTCTCGCGGTACCACCCAAATTCATCGCAGCAGCCTGCAATGCACTTTGCGCCGACCAACATCGGCTTCCCGGGTAACGCTGGGAGGACGGTTCAGACTACTAGGCTTTTCATTCACCTGAACGGCTCAAGAGGGAACTTCAACTGATTTCGGTCGAGTGCAATTTCACCATTTGCCTTGCACATCTCTGGCGGCTTCCGCCAATTTACTTTCCTCTGTCACAGCCTTTGATTTAATTGCGGTAATTATCTGCGGAATCGAGAGGATGTCAAGGCTTGGAAATTTCCGGGAACCAACGGCCAGGTATCGGCGGGGAAAGACCCGCTCAATTCAGGACTTCGATGTTCGGTTCGAGCGGAATGCGTTTGATCATCTCAAGAAAATCCGCCTGGGTCACATCTGCCTGCGGTTTGTCCATCAGCGCGAGCAAGGTCGCTTCCATCACGTTCGTTCCAAAACTGCGACCTTCCAGCCGCGGCGTGACCGTGACCAGAATATGCAGTTTTCGCTTTTGCAGTTCCTCCACGTTCCTGGCGGTGGTGGTATTGGTGACGATGATCTTGCCGCTCAGGTCGTCGGGCATGTGAGCGCGGATCTGCAGGAAGTCGCCGGCGATGACCTGCGACTCTTCGTAGTACTTCGTCCATTTGGGCTGCGGGGGTTTGTCTTGTTCAGAGCCGAGCGGGTACAGCCACGCGAATGGCATTTGGGTCACGACGGGCAAAAGGGTGGATGCGACCACCCGCGCGGCGCGCAAGCCCTTGATGGCAAAAGGCAGACCGAGCGCGAACATGAAGTCGCCAAAGGTCACATCCAACCCGGCGTCGGTCATGGCTTCGCCCATGCTGTACCGTTCGACAACGGTCGTTTGCATGGCTTTCATGCCTTTGAGGGTCTTGCCTTCTTTTTCGTTGAGATGCTTTTCGAGAAATTCAAAGGCTCGTCTTTCGAGCAAGCCTTTTACACCGTTGCCATCCCCTACCTTGCTGATCTTGATCGCATCGCGGATGCGCTGCACATCGCGGAAGTAATATTTTTTATCGGCGACCCGCAAATAAAACTCCACGCCGCCCACGCCAAAGGCATCCACCTTTCCATCAAGGTCCTTGTAGCGCTGAACGGCTTTCGCCATGTCGCCATTCGTGCCCTGTCTTGATATCTCACATTCCTGACCGAGGAATTCATGTATTGTGGTGTGATCGCGCGATGAAGAACCGATACTGATGGAAAGTATTTTTTTCACTTGCGCCTCCGAACGGATTAGGATGCGCTATTGTATCAACAATCTTCCGCCATGCAATCCATGTTGCATATTTCGTTTTAGGAAAAAGCTTTTTCCTTTACAAGCCGGGCGAATACTTCCGTCAATGCCGGGTCAAAGTGCTTGCCGCTCTGAGCGAGAATATACTCGAGTACCTGGTCTTCGGTCATTGCTTTTCGATACGGACGGTCTGAGCACAGGGCATCCCATACGTCTATGATGGCGAACATGCGCGCATGGAGGGGAATGTCCTCGCCTTTCAGCCCGCGGGGATATCCGCTGCCATCCCACTTTTCATGATGGCAGTAGGGAATATCGAGGGAGGATTCCAGAAATTTGATGGGTGAAAGCCATTGATAGGCGTACACGGGATGCATCCGCATGACCGTCCACTCTTCTTCGGTCAGCGCTCCCGCCTTGAGCAGGATCGCATCTGGCACGCCGAGTTTGCCAACATCATGCAGAAGCGCCCCCATGCGGATGTGTTCCAATTGATCGACTCCAACCCCGACGGCCTGGGCAAAAACGAGACTTTTTTCTGTCACCCGTTTGGTATGCCCCTCGGTCTCTTTGTCACGCAGATCCAAAGCGCAAGACCAGCCTTCAATGGTCTTGTGATACGAGGTCAGCAATTCCTGGTGCAGGGTCTGGAGTTGATCGCGCTGCTCCGTCAAACGACGGTAACGATTCAGGCGGGTAATGGTCTGCACACGAGCCAGCAGTTCCAGAGCGTCGAAAGGCTTGGTGATGAAATCATCTGCGCCGGCCCGCAGCCCTTCCAATTTTGACTGGCGGTCATCGAGAGCGGTGATCATGATGATGGGCACTTCCATCAAGGCGGGCACAGTACGGATCTGCCGACAGACATCGAACCCATCGATCTGGGGCATCATCACATCCAGCAGAATGACGTCCGGGCTGATCTCCAAAGCCATTGCAATACCTTCCATGCCATTCGCAACAGAAATAATGCGGTACTCATCGCCCAGCAAAAGCCCCAGTGTTTCGCGGATGATCAATTCATCATCGATCGCCAAGATAAGTGGTTGCGCTTCCATTTCGACCTTAATTCCAAACATTTCATTCCATGGCATTACAGCCTGATCAATCCCTGATTAACAGCAAACCTTACCAGATCGGTATGTGAACCAAGCCGCAATTTTTTCATGAGACTCAAGCGGTGGGATTCGACCGTGCGTACACTCAAAGACAATCGCGCCGCGATCGCCATGTTGGTATTCCCCTCTGCCACATACTGCAACACCTCGCGTTCTCGCGGTGAAAGAACATCCAGGGTTTCGCCTCTGTTCACTTCTGCTTTCAAAAGCATCTCAAAGACTTCTTCGGCAAGTGCTGCACACAAATAACGTTTACCCTCCACGACATCATCAATCGCCTGGATCACCTCCGTGAATGGAGCGTCTTTCAGCAGGTATGCCTGCGCGCCGTTCTGCAGGGCGCGGATGGCGTACGCAGGATTGGAATGCATGGACACAATGATGACCTTGGTGTGAAGGTCCCGTTCGTGGACGATCTTCGCTGCTTCAAGACCGTTCATATTGGGCATCATCACATCCATAAAGGCTATATCTGGTGTGAGGGATTCGATCAAGCCGAGGGCTTCATTCCCATCACAAGCTTCACCTACTACTTCAAACCCCGGCTGTTCTGCAAGCAGGGAACTCAACCCCCTGCGCATCAGTCCATGATCATCTGCGACAATGATGCGTATTGGCCTCATTTTGCATGCATCTCCTTATCCAGGTCAAAATCGATCATGACACAGGTGCCTTTACCAGGTTCTGCTTGAATGTTGAAATGACCGCCAGCCAGCCGCACCCTATCCATCATTTCAGAGATCACCACCGAAGTGTTCTGATCCTTTGATCGAAGATTGAGTCCTTTTCTGGCATCTACAATGCTGATCTGCATATGGTCTTTCATTACGTCGAGATGCACATCCACTTCCTCCACACCCGCCTGACGTGCAACATTGGTCAGTGACTCCTGGATCACGCGGAAGGCTGTGGTCTCGATCGTTCTATCGAAGCGGCGATCATCCAGGGGGTTGACGTTATGGTGGATGGCAATGCCCGTTTGTTTGGTGATCCGCTTGAACAAGCCATCCAAAGCCGGGGCCAGCCCAAGGTCATCCAGCGCGGAGGGACGCAGGTTCAGCGAGATATCACGCACACGCTGCATCAACTCATGGGTCAAATTGCGCGCACCTTGAATTGTGTCTGTTGTATTCGTCTTGGGATTTTCAAGAACCAGCTTCAAGCCGGTGATCAATTGCCCGATCTCATCGTGCAATTCCATCGCCACATGCCGCCTTTCGTTTTCCTGCGCCTCAAGGATCTGGCAGGATAACGCGCGGAGTTCGGCATGTTTTTTGGAAAGCTCATTCAATGCAAAAGTTAATTTTTCGCGCTCTTCCAAAAGGTGACGATACCGATTCACACGCATCAGCGTGTGCAGGCGGATCTCCAACTCCAGGCTGTCGAACGGTTTGGCAAGGAAGTCATCTGCGCCTGCAACCAGCCCGCTCAATTTTGCTTCGCGGTCATCGAGGGCGGTGATCATGATGATCGGGACTTCACCGATCTGCGGGTCGGAGCGGATGCGCTTGCAAACCTCATAACCGGTCATGCGCGGCATCATCACATCCAACAGGATCAAGTCTGGGTTAATTTGCTTGGCCAGCTCAAAACCCTGAATGCCGTCTTCCGCCATTTCTACACGATAATTAGGCTTATCGAGCAGGGCATCCAACGCTGCGCGGGCGATCATCTCGTCGTCAATCACCAGAATCGTATAGGTTTTCTCTTCCATGTTGCCTTCCTGTAACTCTGCATCCAAAACGTGTTTCGAACGTTGATCCTCCCTGATCGGCTTTCAATATGCCCTCCCCGTTATAATCCCGGGCACGATTCGCGCGCATATATTATCTGAACATACAATTCGGTACTATCCGTAAATATACCGAAATCCACACTCGGGAAACGCTTTTTTTCGCTTAAGCGGGCAAAAATATTGGCTCAACGATGGTTTTGTGTTAAAAGGTATTCAAAATCATTGCATGGAGGAATTACATGAATTTTTCGAGCGATTATTATGAGAAGGTTTACGCCGGGGTATTGGGCAAGATCATCGGCGTCTATTTGGGGCGTCCCTTTGAAGGCTGGACCCATGAGCAGATCATGGCAAGCCTTGGCGAGATCCGATACTACGTCCATGACCGCCATGACCTGCCCCTGCGCAATCATCTCGTGGTCGTCACGGATGATGACATCTCGGGCACATTCACTTTCCTGCGCGCCCTGCCAGATTACGGCAACTCGCTCGCCCTCACCCCGCAGCAGATCGGTCAAAGTTGGTTGAACTACATCATCGAAAACCGCACCATCCTATGGTGGGGCGGAGTAGGAAACTCCACGGAACATACTGTGTATTTGCGGCTCAAAGACGGCATCCTCGCGCCGCGCTCCGGTTCAATGGGATTGAACAGCAAGGTCGTGTCGGAGCAGATCGGTTCGCAGATCTTCATCGACGGCTGGGGACTGATCGCGCCCGGTAACCCTGCTCTGGCTGTGGAACTTGCAGGCCGCGCCGCGAGCGTCAGCCACGACGGAGAAGCGATCTACGGCGCTCAGGTCATTGCCGCTTTGGTCGCGCAAGCCTTCGTCGAATCAGATCTCAATAAACTGCTTGACACTGCTATCGCCTTCATCCCGGCTGACTCGGTCATCCGCCGCCTGATCGCAGACATCCGCAGTTGGCACGCCACCGACCCGAAAGATTGGAAGTCGGCCCGCGAAAAACTTGCCGCGCATTACGGTTATGACAAATACGGCGGCAACTGCCACATCGTCCCCAACCACGGACTGGTCATCCTCAGCCTCCTTTACAGCGCAGGTGACTTCAGCACAGCCCAGACCATCGTCAACACTTGCGGCTGGGACACCGACTGCAACGCCGCCAACGTTGGCTGCATCCTCGGGGTGCGAAATGGACTATCCGCTTTTGACGAGGGACCTGATTGGCGCGGACCGGTTGCCGACCGGCTCTACCTCCCCACTGCCGATGGCGGACGAGCCGTCAGCGATGCGTTGCGCGAGACCGATCTCATCCTCGACATTGCCCATACCCTTCAAAGTCAAAAATGGATTCCACCCAAAGATGGAGCGCGCTTCCATTTTTCATTACCCGGTTCCATGCAGGGATTCCGCTCACAGGATGACTGTCTGAAGCTGGAAAATACTCCGCACCCGTCGGACCCCGGTCAACGGGTTCTCACGACCCGCTATCGGTTCAATTCCAACGGGATGTCTGCTCTGACCACCCCGACATTTATTCCCCCTGAAGCGATCAACATGCCGGGCTATGGTCTGCTTGCTTCGCCGACCCTTTACCCGGGGCAGACCTTGCGCGCCTCCGTGCTCGCCAATTCCTCGAACACAAAACCGATCAAGGTCGGGCTTATCCTCCAAAGTTATGGCGAAGCGGATGACCTGGTGTCTACACACGGCGACCTCGCAGAGTTAATGCCCGGAGAGACCGCCAATCTTGAACTTCTCATCCCTGAGTTGGGCGGCGCTCCCATTACGCAGGTGGGCATCGCACTTTCATCCGACGAACCCACAGAAGGCATCATCCATCTCGACCGCCTGTCCTGGAATGGCACACCCAATGTCACCTTCCATCGTCCCGAAGCGGCGGGCAGAATGTGGAAGCGGCAATGGGTCAACGCCGCTGATTATTTTGAAGACGAGTTCGGCGAAGCCTTTCGGGTCATTCAAAATCGCGGACGGGGAATCGTCATCACCGGCACCCGCGAATGGACAGATTACTCTGTGCAGACTGCGATCACTCCGCATTTGGTGAGATCCTTTGGGCTGGCAGCTCGCGTTCAGGGTCAGGAAAGGTATTACGCCTTGCTCCTCACAGACCAAAATACAGTCAGGCTCGTCAAACGGTTGGATGGAGAATCCATTCTGGCGGAGAGATCGCAACCATGGGAACTGGGCAAAACTTACGACCTGAAATTGACCGTGCGAGGGATGCAAGTCCAGGCCTGGCTGAATGGCACCCTGCTATTTTCAGTCGAAGACACCTCCCGTCCGCTCATGGATGGCGGCATCGCGCTGGTCTGCGAAGAAGGACGCATCGGCACAGATCGAGTCACCATTCACCCTGCATCTTAATCCGCCGCAATCAGAGCGGATCGATTTAAGCAGGGTCTTTCCTGCCGATCAACTTTAAGTTTCTATGGTAAAGTTCCTTCTTAAATTTCCCAAGGAGCTGCACATGGAACAAAAAGCTGGCGCGCAGATCGGCAAACGGGCGTTCATTCAATCGCTCGTGATCTTGTTTGTCTTGATGATGGTTGCGGGAATCCTGACCCTTGTGATCCCCGCCGGGCGGTACGCCCGCCTGGAAGTGGATGGGCGCGAAACCATCGACCCGGCATCCTTTCAACTGATCGAACGTCCCGACTATCCCGTCTGGCGTTGGTTCATTGCCCCTTTTGAAGTGCTGGGCAGTTCAAGCGGATTGACCGTCATCGTCATCATCGTGGTGTTATTCTTCGCCGGCGGAGCATTCGCGGTCATGGATAAGACCGGCACTCTGCGCGCTTTCATCGGCAGTATTGTGCGCCGCTTCAGCGGGCGAAAATATCTACTGCTGTGGATGGTATCGCTCGCTTTCATGTTTCTCGGCGCCACCCTTGGCACATTTGAAGAAGTCGTTCTGCTCGTCCCGGTGATGATCGCGCTCTCCTATTCACTGGGCTGGGACGCGCTGGTCGGGTTGGGCATGTCCATCCTCGCCACCAACATGGGGTTCTCCGCCGCGATCTCCAACCCATACACTCTTGGGGTAGCTCAGCAGCTCGCCGGGCTTCCGCTCTTTTCCGGCGCATGGCTGCGCATCATCATCTTCATTGTCATCTATCTGATCTTCGCCTCCTTCCTTTCCGCCTATGCCCGGAAGATCGACAAAGACCCGACCGCATCGCTTGTCCATGACGAAGACAAAGCCGAGCGTGAAAAATATTTAAGCAGCAACGCCGCAGGCAATGGGTTGGGATCCGCACTTCTAAGTGAAGACCCCAGGCAGAACCGTGCCATGTCCTTCTTTGGTTTTTTCCTGATCTTCATTTTTGCTGTCATGCTCATGGGTCCTTTCGTGCCGGCCATATCCGACTACTCCCTGCCCATTGTCGGCATCCTGTTCCTGATTGGCGGGCTGGGGGCGGGATTTCTTTCCGGCGCAGGGGGCAAAACCGTCTGGCAGGGATTGATCGAAGGGTGGGGCGGACTCGCTCCCTCTGTTCCGCTCATCCTCATGGCCGCCAGCATCCGCTTCATCATCGACAGCGGCGGTGTGACCGACACTATTTTGCACGCAGCGGCAGACCCCTTCCAAAAGATCGGCGCTTTCCCTGCGGCGATCGCCGTGTATGCGCTCGCGCTTGGCATTGAATTCTTCATCGCTTCGGGGTCAGCCAAGGCATTTCTCATGATGCCCATTGTGCTGCCGCTCGCAGACCTGATCGGCGTTACCCGTCAGACCGCCGTGCTCGCCTACATCTTTGGCGACGGATTCTCCAACCTTGCCTACCCCACCAACCCCGTCCTGCTTATCAGCCTCGGGCTGACCGTGGTCAGTTATCCCAAGTGGCTGCGCTGGACTGCCAAACTCTGGCTGTGGGTCATTCTTGCAACAGTGATATTTTTGGGGATCGCAGTCGCGATCAACTTTGGTCCTTTCTAATGGATTCCTACTATCCTGAATCATACGAAGCCTCCCGGGCCCGCTTCCTGCGTGACGTGGAACTGCTGCGACCCAAATGGCATTCCTCGCGCCTTGAGTCTCACCCACTCACCAACCACCCCTCGTTGAGCATAGACTGGCTGTGGGCAGAGCCGCGGGTCAAAGAGAACCTGGTGATGATCTCCACCGCCCAGCATGGCATCGAAGGTTTTGTCGGCTCGGCAGTCTTAAAGATCTTCATGGATGAATTTGCTCCGCGCATGAACCCCGAGAACACCGGGCTGCTTCTCGTCCATTCCACCAACCCCTGGGGCATGAAGCATAAATTACGGGTCAACCCCAACCATGTGGACCTGAATCGCAATTTCGTCTTCGGCGGAAATTACGACCCAGCCATCAACCCCGACTTCAGAGCGCTGACCGGATTTCTCAACCCGCGAAGACCTGTAAAAGAATTGAACGCCGAGGCGCTACCCTTCTTGCTCAAAGTCATCAAACATATCATCCACCCTGGCAAGGCACGGATGCAAGTCGCTTCCCTTTTGGGTCAGCACTGTGACCCAAAGGGAATCTACTTCGGCAGCACCCAACCGGAGGAAGAAACGTCTGTGCTGATGAGCCTGTATCGGGCAGCATTGAAGGAGTACCAGAACTTCGTGCAAATGGATATGCATACCGGCTACGGACCACGCTACCAGATGACGGTCATCATCCCGCCGACCGACAAGATCACATCGGCCGAAGCGATCAAAAAATATCGATATCCGCTTGTGCAAAAAATAGACCCGGACGAGTTCTACGCCATCAGCGGTGACATGGGTGAATATGTTTATCGTCTGCGGGACGCGGAATTTCCCGACCGCACCGTGCTGGCAGGTGGGTTTGAATTTGGCACCTTCGGCGACTCGCTGCCCGCCCTCATCCGCAGCCTGCGGATCACCATCCTTGAGAATCAGTTCCGGCATCACGGAGCGGTCAGCCCGGCCGCCGAGGCACAGGTCCGCTCGGAATATGAAGAACTATTTTTCCCATCCGAATCCAAATGGCGTAAAAAAGCCCTCGCAGATGCCCGTCAGGCATTTGAGGGAATTTTCAGCGCGCACGGCTTACTTTTTTAAGAACAAGGAAATTTGATGAGCACCCCGGCAAAAACTTTTTTAAACGGCGTACGCGCCGAATTCCCGCTTCTGATCGGTGTCTTTCCGTTTGGCATGATCTACGGCGCGCTTGCGCTCAACGCGGGACTTTCCACACTGGCATCCCAACTCATGTCCTCGATCGTGTTTGCGGGTTCTTCGCAATTTGTTGCCGCGCAGTTGATCCACGATGAAGCGCCGGGCTTCGTCATTGTCCTGACGATCGCCGTGGTAAATCTGCGGCACATGCTCTACAGCGCATCGCTCGCGCCCTACCTGAAAAATCTTTCCCTGAAGTGGAAAGCACTGCTCTCCTACCTGCTGACCGATGAAGCGTACGCCCCCAGCATCTTGAAGTTCGAAGAAGAAGGCATCACGCCGGTAAGTCATTGGTTCGTTCTTGGGGCTGGGTTTTCATTATGGTTCACATGGCAGGTCAGCACAGCGCTCGGCATCTTTCTCGGCACAGCCATTCCTGCATCATGGTCTCTGGATTTTGCCCTGCCGCTGACCTTCATCGCGATGGTGGTTCCCGCCCTGAAGAATCGCCCAATGGTCGCAGCAGCCTTGAGCGCTGGAGTGGTTGCCCTGCTTGCCTTCAGTTTACCCTTCAAGCTGGGACTCATCCTCGCCGCGCTGACGGGCATCGCCGTTGGAACGGTCATGGAGGGAAGAAAATGAATATCTGGCTGGTCATGCTGATTGGGGGGCTGCTCACCTTTGGAATGAGATTCTCTCTGATCTTTTTGTTCGGCCGCATCGAGGTCCCGGAAACGATGCGCCGCGCTTTGCATTACGTCCCACCTGCGGTCCTTTCCGCCATCATCTTCCCCGAATTGTTATATCCATCCGGAAGCCTGGATGTTTCATTTGGCAACATCCGCCTGATGGCAGGCATCGCCGCGATCCTGGCGGCTTGGTTCACAAGGAACACTCTGCTCACCATTCTGGCAGGGATGCTCGCGCTCTTTCTCCTGCAGTTGATATAAAAAACTCCCCTCGACTTTTCGAGGGGAGCGATCTTTATACGAACACGATGAAAACCTGGTTGCCGCCTGATTCCTTGGCATGTGCCATCGCCTGCCGCGACTGCTGAATGAGAGGCTCCACCTCGGTAACCGTGCCCACATGCGTGACCGAGACGATCCCTGCGCTTAGTTTAACGTTTAGCGGCGGTCCATTCTTGACCTCGATCCCGATCCCGTTAATTCCGGTCATGATCCTCTCTGTGACCTTTTCAGCATCCGCGCCAATAACGCCCACCAGCAAAATAAGGAACTCATCACCAGACCAACGTCCAATGCAATCATAGGGGCGGCTCTTCTCACGGATCGCCTGGGAGGAAATACGCAGCACTTCATCCCCGACGCCCACTCCAAACGTATCGTTGATCTCTTTGAAATTATCCACATCCAATGTGATCAAACTCAATGGCAGAGAAGCGCGGCGGGCGCGCTCCAACTCGCCCATTGCCTGACGAAAGAATGCCGCGCGATTCATAAAACCTGTCAACGCATCGAAAGCAGCTTGATCCTCCAATTGACCGCGCGCATTCGCCAGATCGCCGGCAAGGGAAATGATCCGCGCCGCAATGCCAACCCGATTCTTGAGGTCTTGGGGCTTGAACGGTCTTTGGAGCATATCGTCGGCATCTGATGGGGCAAGGTCGTCATCTGATTCTCTTGAAGTGATCAACAGAATGTACAACGGGACATCCAGTTTTGCAGCCCGCACCCGCGGAATGAACTGCATGGCATGCAAGTCACTGGTATCCCAATTCGCGATCATGAAATGAGCATCCCCCGCTTGAATATAAGGCCACGCCTGGTCACTGGAAGAAAGCTGGATCAACGTCCCCCTGCCAGCCAAAGCCTGTTGGATGAAAGCGAACTCATTTGAGTCATTTTCTAACACCAGTATTTTCATAAGGCATCCTTTTTATTTATTATACAATTACTTCTCCCTGCCGCTCCCCCGAACTTTGGTACTGGTGCACTTTTGCTGCAACACGGCCCTCACGTTGACAAATGCAAATTCCCATAGTAATATTTGCCCCGCTCACCGCCAAACGCCGAGGTAGCTCAGTGGTAGAGCAGGGGACTCATAAGCCCTTGGTCGGGAGTCCAAATCTCCCCCTCGGCACACA
>JAGNWT010000106.1 GCA_017985935.1 Anaerolineales bacterium
CGACCGTGGCGGGCTTCCAACCGTTGGGCGTGTGACAAGCCGCGCACTGCGTTCCCAATTGACCGGCGTGGGCATCATCGTCCACATGGCAAGAGACACAATCCTGCGGCGTGCCTTTGAATTGACCATTGACATGGCAGTTCGCGCAAGCCACAGTATTATGCAATCCATCTAATTTGAATGCAAACTTGGAATGATCGACCGTGGCGGGCTTCCAGCCTTGTGGTGTGTGACAAGTTTGACATTGATTTCCGAGTGACCCCGCATGCGCATCATCATCAGTGTGGCAGGACGCGCAGTCCATGGGAGTGCCTTTGTAAATTCCGTTGACGTGGCAGTTCTGACAGGCGACCGTGGAGTGCCGACCATCGAGTTTGAACGCAAACTTGGAGTGGTCAATGCTCGCAGGCTTCCACGCGTTGGGTGTATGGCAGGAAGAGCAGTTGGTGCCAAATTGACCGTTATGGAAGTCATCCTTTTGGTGGCAGGTGTAACATTCCTGCGGCGTGGTGCGCAAGTCGGCGAGGCTGCGGTCATTGATGTGACATGCCGAACACTTCGCCTGGGCATGCTTGCCGATCAGATTGAATGGAACTTTATTATGGTCAAAAGCAGAGCCATGCGAATCAATGCCATCATGACAGGCCATACAGTTCGTCCAGAAGGTCAGAATATGATCTGAAGCGAACGCCTGATTTTCGCGCAGGTGACAATTGGCGCAGGTGTTCTGGTCGAAGGGACTCGAATAACCCTTGACATGACAATCCTTACAAGCGAACGCTGTCCCATCGGATCGGGTCTGGTGTGCGTTCAACTTGAAGTTCACTGTATTGTGATCGAACTCAGCAGAGGTCCAATCGGCGGTGGAGTGACAGGAAGCGCAGTCCTTGCCGAACTGACCGGCGTGAGCGTCATCCTTCTCATGACAGGAGAAACAATCTGTAGGCGTGTTCTTAAAGTCAGCGTCCTTATGGCATGACTCACATGCAACATTCGTATGACCGCCTTCAAGCTTGAAGGCAAATTGAGAGTGATCGACCGCCCGGTTCCAGCCTTCTGCGGTATGGCACGAGGCGCAGTCGGTGCCGAACTCGCCCGCGTGTTTGTCATCCTTGGCGTGACAGGAGAAACAATCAGAAGGGATGCCCTTGTATTTATTGTTGACGTGACAGAGCTGGCATTGAACCGCGTTGTGTTTACCGATCAATTTGAAACTGGCAAGGTTGTGATCGAACTGGGCAGACTTGCCCCATCCTTCTGCGGTATGACAGATTCCGCACTTCGTACCGAACTGACCCTGATGCTGGTCGTCTTCCTTGTGGCAGTCGTAACATTCCTGCGTGGTGGCTTGCAAGTCCGAGAGATTGCGTGCATTGACATGGCAGGATGAACACTTCGTCATCGTGTGAATGCCGACCAACGGGAACGGAACCTGGTTATGGTCAAAGGTCGATCCGTGCGTATCGAGTCCATCGTGACAAGCCTGGCAGTCCGCGCCAAAGGTCAGGATGTGATCTTGGGCAAAGACCAGGTCTACGCTTAGGTGGCAGTCGGCACAGATGTTTTGATCGAAGGGTTGTCCGTATCCATTTAAATGACAATCCTGGCACTCGAAGAGAGTGCCATCCATGCGCAAACGATGTGTGTTAAGGGAAAAGCCTAATTGGTCGTGCGGATCCCACCCTGGCGGAATATCGGTTAGTGAAGCGGTCGGTCCATGATGTTCTGTATGACAATTTCTGCAGTTGAGGTCTGTTCCAAAGCTGATGATACTGTGTAAGCTCGCGGGGTCCTGGAGTTGGGCTGTGATGTCTTCGTGGCAATTAATACAGCGGTCCGCCATGGTGTCGGTATCCCATGGCGCGGCGTGACATGCACTACATTGTTGGATCTCAGAATGAGAGGCTACACCACCCAAAGTGGGTCCGCTCTGGTTGCTGAGGCTGCCGGGATTAAAGATGGCGCCTCCGCTGGCGTATGCCGCACCCGTGATCCCTAACAGGGTCACGGCTGCAACAAGCAGCCCGGATATTGATGAGAACCATCCACTTGCAACTGTCTTCATTACACAAACCCTCCCTTCCAAATCACATGGCAAAAAACCAACAAGTGGTGACGTGGAAGTCTCCCAAAATAATGTTTACTATCAAAATAATTAACAACCGCTGAAATGATATAAAGAACACATAAATTAGTGGTTTTATATTGATCCCGGTTATAACCACTAAATAGTGAGTATTAAAATAACATGAAGGAATGGCACCCTTCATGATAATTACATTGCAGCGTCCTAACTTTTTTGTAAGTAAATCAATAAAATCAACACTTGATTTCTTGTTAGTTTAGTGTTCCCCGGAAAAATTGGTGGTTTTTTGTCAAAAAAGCACTGAAATCTGCATAATTCAACAAAATAAGTTTTTTTCTTAGGCCCCGACCGTAAACTGAGAAAATGAAAATCATTATTGTGGAAAATAAAAAGCAGTCACTGTGAGATCGCAGTGACTGCTTTTTCGGAAACAAAATACGATTACTGGGTAATACCCAAAGCCTCGAGATGCTGTTTTGCCTTTGCGCTGTTTGGGTCATTGGGATATGCCGCGAGGAACGCTTGAAAATCATTAACTGCCCGCTCATTTTCGCCCATGGCTTCGTACGCCAATCCGCGCCCGAAATAGGAGTATGACTCCCCGCCATTAATTGCCGCGGAAAATATTCCAGCCGCAAGCTCAAACTCCCCAAGGCGGTAATACACAAAGCCCTGAGTATCCAATGTGATCAACCGGTCAGGGTCTTCCAATTCAAGCGCCTGGTTGACATAAGCCAATGCTTTTTGATAATCGCCATTTTCCTGTTGAGAGATCAAATATGCCGCGTTGCTAAAAGCTGTTGGGTCGCTGGGGTTGATCTCGATCGCTTTTTCGTAATCAGCAAGGGCATTCTCATTTTCACCGATGGCGCTATAAGCAATGCCTCGAAGCACATAGGAACCGGGAAACTGCGTCTTATCTTTTTCGATCGCGCTGGTCAGGTCTGCGATCGCACCTTCATAAATTTGAAGGTTTAATTTGGCAAGTCCGCGTTGATAATATATATGGCTGTCGTCAGAGACAAGTAACAAGGCTGCATCGTATTCCTTGATCGCCTCGGTGAATTTATTTTGGTAAAGGAAGGCATCACCCAAATAGATCTGTGGAGAAACATAATAAGGCTCCAGTTCGAGCGCGCGTTGATAATCAGCCTGCGCAGTTACGAAGTCGCCTGCCTTGAGAGCCGCATCGCCGCGCAGGGCGTAGGCAAGAGCAATATCAGGATCCAATTGCAGGGATTTATCTATATCCGCCTGCACCTCGGCATCCTTGCCGCCAATGACACTATTCAGGTAAGCCCGCACCGCGTATCCCAGGGCAAGATCGGGATCCATTTCGAGGGCACGGTCAATGTCTTCCTGAGCCAAATCATTCTTACCAAGGCGGATGTTAAATCCGCCGCGCAGGGCGATCGCTTCGGGGTGATCGGGATTGGACTTGATAAACTCCCCAAGCACCGCGATCCCTTCATCGTTTCTTGCCTGATAAAAAGAATCGTATATCCAGGGCGGAACGGTAAAGATTCCAGCGACGGCTGATTCGGTTGCCCGGGCAGGCTCTGCCGTTTGAGGAGTCCCGCTGCAAGCCGAGAGGATGACGAGCAGGATCAAGCCAATTAGCAATGGATGAGATTTCATATTCTTCATTTCAGTCTCCGTGGCTCAATTGTACATCGCCCGCTAGTTTTTTTGCTCCGCAGGGGTCCGCTCACCCGAGGGCACGATCGGCTCAACGATCGGTTTCAACTCCCACTGCCTCAGACCTTTTCGGAAAAAGAACATCAACAGCGCGCCAGTGATGAGACAGAGCGAATTCAACATGATAGTGGTTTGCGTACCAAAATATTCCGCCGAATAACCGATTACGATGGAAGAGATCGGCTGCAACCCAAAGGTCAGCATGGTGAAGAGACTGATGATGCGGGCTCGCATATCACCCGGTGACATCAACTGCATCACGCCAAGCCCGGTTGTAAGAACGAGCGGAGCGCCCAGGCTGACACAGAAAATGGTTGCCATGGAAACTGCAAGCCATGTCGATTGCGAAAGTAAAAAATAGAAAGACCCCATCCACATGGCTGCCCCAGCCACAATGAGCCCGATCCGCTTGGCGGCTTGGGAGAGCGGAAGAAGCACCAGCGTGGATATGAGCGCCCCCGCACCAGAAGAGCCGAACAACAAGCCATAGGTTTGCGAGTCTCCATGCAGCACATGATCTGCCACAGAGGGGAGAATATTGAAGATGGAGAGCCCAAAGAAGGTCACGAGCGAAGCGAAGATCATCAGGTCTACCATGCGCGGCTGTGAGCGGACATAATCCAGAGTCTCGCGAAATTGTCCCTTTGCCTGCCTGCGTGGATGCTCCGCCTGATGAGATTTCACCAGCATTAAACTGATGATCACAACAAGAAAGCTGAAGCCATTGATCCAGAATGAAACCGCATTGCCAACTGCCTTGAGCAAAAAACCTCCGGTGGCGGGACCCAGCATGCGAGCGACCTGCAGCGCCATGATATTAAGGGTCACAGCCTGACGCACCTGCCCCATGCCAGACAAGTCTCCAATGAAGGCTTGCTGAGCAGGGAAGTCCAAAGCCGAGATAATCCCAAGAATGAGAGCGGTTGTATAAATGTGCCAGATCTGGATCAGCCCTGTTTGAATCAGGATCGCAAGAGAGAAAGCCAAAAGCATGGCGATGGTTTGGGTGACAAGCAGGATCATGCGTCGGTTGAAGCGGTCGGCAAATCCGCCCGCCCAGGGAGCAAGCAAAAAGAGCGGCAAACTATTAAGCATGACGACAATGCCCAAAGCCGATTCCGACTGGGTCAATTCCCAGATCACCCAGCTTTGCGCCGCTGACTGCATCCATGTGCCAAGCAGAGACACAGCCTGCCCGCCGAGATAAATGCGTAAATTGCGATTCTTAAGTGGAGCGAAACTACGAGTATAGGTATGCAGCAATGTTGGACGTTCAATGGATTCGGTCAATTTGTTATTTTCCTATTCGGGGATACCCATAAAGACAGGCGATCGGTAAAAATTCTTACAATCAGTCTTCATCATCTTCTTTTGGAGGTTTTCCGTAGATTCGAAGCACTGCGGCCTCAACCTGCTCTTCGGCATGAGACTCGCAAGCCGCGAGCGGCCGCTGCGGATGACTCACGAGCCTTGCGCCAACGCTCATCACCTTGGCATCCACGAACTTTCCAAGTGCGTCTCTGACCACATACATTTGATACAGCTTTCCGCAGACCACACATCCGTGCGTTTCACCTGTGGTAAATTTTTCCGTCATGGTTTCTCCAATCCTTTTTTCATACTATACAGTATTTTCATAAAACGAAACAAGGCAATTCCAATTTACGGGTACAATGAAAAAATGGACAAGATCAAACCCTCTGAAATAATCGCTTCGCGCTTTGGCATATCGCAAGAAAGCGCAAAATTCTACCTTGGCCGTGTGCAAAAAAGTTTCAAGACCGAAAAGCCCCCGCACAAGCTGATCGTGGATTTTATCGAATCGCAGGAGATCGAAATACAGCTCACCCCATACGAGGTGGCAGTGATGTTGAACGAAAACAATGTCTGGCCGCACCCGCTCAACTCACCACCGCCCATCATTGTGGACGATGAGGATGTCACCTAAATCAAAAGAAGGATGAAGCCGCGGCTTCATCCTTCTTTTGATTCTTGCAAAGAGCTGCTACTTCACCGAGATCCGAACCGACTGGATCGCATCTCCAGTAAAGGAGGGATTTTGCTGCGGATCACGACGGGTGATGCTGTTCACCACTTCCATTCCTTCTGTCACCTGACCAAAGATCGTGTAACCTCCATTCAGGAAGTCCGCCGCGTCGAAGGTGATGAAGAACTGACTTCCATTTGTGTCGGGGCCTGCGTTTGCCATCGCCATCACGCCTGCCTTATCAAAGGTCAGGTCACTGTTCTCGTTGACAAATTCATAGCCGGGCCCGCCCATGCCTGTGCCTGTCGGGTCGCCGCCTTGCGCCATGAAACCTTCCAGTACCCGATGGAAGGTCACACCGTCAAAATAGTTTTTGCAGGCCAGAAACACAAAGCTGTTAACCGTGATGGGCGCTTTGGTTGGGTAGAGTTCCACCACAAAAGTGCCGCCATTTGCCATGGTGAAGTTGGCGAAGTACTGCTTCGTTTCATCAATGGATTGCGGCGGAGCAGAGGCGTATTGTTCTGCAGCGGCAATCGACTCAAACGGAGCGCACGCCGCACTGGTATCCACTGATTCAGCACCAGAAGCCGTGCCGGCTGGTTTGGACTTTGAAATGTTCTGCCACGCAATCAGTGCCGCCACGACCAGGATCAATCCCAGCCCCACGAACTGGATCGTACGTTCCGTCTTTTGGGCTTGCGACTTTTTTACCAATTTCTTTTTCGACATTCAATCTCTCCTTGAAAATTTTCGCCAATTATAACCACCTTGCGCCCGAAGGGGTTTTCTTGTATGCTTATCGCGCATGAAAGAACTCTTCAAAAAACAGATCGCCCTTCCCCAAGACCACGGCTCGTGGGTTTTTATTCTCAGCCCATTATTGATCGGGATTTTCGCGGGCGGCACATTCACATACGGAACGTTTAATCTGATCATTGCGGCGATGTCTGCATTTATGATCCGCCAGCCAATGACAGTCATCGTCAAAGCAGTCTCAGGCAGACGCCCGCGCAGCGATCTTTCCCCCGCTCTATTCTGGTCGGCAGTTTACGGCATGATCGCCGCCCTGTCACTGACCGCCCTCATCCTCGAGGGCTTTGGTTATGTGCTTTGGCTGGCCATACCAGGCGCGCCGGTCTTCGCGTGGCATCTTTGGCTGGTAAGCAAACGTGAAGAACGCAAACAAGCCAGCATCGAAGTGATCGCCACCGGCGTCCTCTCGCTCGCGGCGCCGGCTGCTTACTGGGTCAGCCGCGGCGGATATGACTCAGCGGGCTGGTGGCTCTGGGCATTGACCTGGCTGCAATCCTCCGCGAGCATTGTTTATGCCTATCTCAGATTGGAACAGCGCGAATGGAAGTCCATCCCTGATCGGTGGAATCGTTTCCGCTCTGGATGGCGGGCATATCTGTACACCTCTTTCAATCTACTCGCTGCCATCCTGCTTGGTCCAGTTGGCGGTTTGATCCCAACATTTGTTTTCACATCCTACCTGATCCAATGGCTTGAAGTTCTATGGGGCATCGACCATCCTGCCCAGGGATGGAAACCAACCCGCATTGGCGTGCGACAACTCATCGTCAGCGTCTTGTGGACCGCGCTCTTTATCATTTTCTGGAGATAACATGGATGAGATGAAATACCAAATGCTGACCGAAGTCTACGGGCGTATGGAGGCCGAGCTCATCAAGAGCTACCTCGAAGCGCACGAGATCGAAGTGGAACTATTTCAGGAATCGATCGGACAAAATATCTACCCAACAACCATAGATCAGCTTGGCAGGGTGCAAATCTTTGTCAGTAAAGATAAAATGGAAGAAGCAGAAGATCTGCTTAATGATTTTGGATCCCAGGAGAACACATGAAGAACAGCATCATACTCGTCACGGAGAACGGACTTGGCAAAGGCAGTGTTGAATTACAGCAATTACTGGCGACAAAATATTTCAGCCTGCTGCTTCAAAACAACGAACTGCCTTCCGCCATCTGTTTTTACACCGATGGCGTCAAATTAACTGTCACCGGCTCGCCCGTCCTTGAGCAGCTTAAAGCCTTGGAGGGCAAAGGCGTGCGAATCATCGCGTGCTCGACCTGCCTCGATCACTACAAGCTGACCGACAGCCTGCAAGTTGGAGTCGCGGGCAGCATGGCAGATATCATCGAAGCGCAAACAAAAGCCGGCAAAGTGATTACAATATAAAGAAAATTTCGGGAGCGAAAAATGAATTTTGATCTAAGTGAAGAACAAAAGGCGTGGAAACGATCTGTACATGATTTCGTGGGGAAAGTGGTCAAGCCCATGGCGCGTGAAGTGGACGAAAACGAATCGTTCAATTGGGAAGCGGTCCGCAAAGGCGGCCCGGTAGGCTTGCTCGGCATGAGCATCCCTGAAGAATATGGCGGCTCGAACGTGGACTCGATCTCATCTGCCATTGCCATGGAAGAACTGGGCTGGGGCTGCGGGTCCACCGCTTTGGCATTCACAGCGCATAACGGGCTCGGCACTGCGCCCATCGCACTCTACGGCTCGGAAGAATTAAAGTCCAGGTGGCTGCCGCTGGTGGCGGAAGGCAAGAACAAACTTGGCGCACTGGCATTGACAGAGCCCGGAGCCGGCTCGGACATTCAAGGCGGCGTCATCACCAAAGCCGAAAAGCAAGGTGATGAATGGGTCATCAATGGCGCGAAGATGTGGTGCACCAACGCGGGCATTGCGGAGTACATCATCACCCTCGTCCGTACCGACCCCAAAGGCGGATCAAAATCCCTGAGCATGATCCTTGTCCCGACCGATGCCAAAGGGCTGAAAGTGGGTCCTGCAGAAAAGAAGATGGGGTTGCGCGGCTCGCCTGCTCACGGAATCACCTACGACAATGTACGCGTGCCGCTCGGAAATTTGGTCGGCACCGAAGGGCGCGGCTTGCAACAGACCCTCGCCACTCTTGATGCGGGACGCATCAGTATTGGGGCGATCTCGGTCGGTCTGGCTCAAGCCGCCTTCGAAGCCGCGGTGGACTACGCTCGTGAACGCAAAGCCTTCGGACAGTCCATTGCGGAGTTTCAAGCCATTCAATTCAAACTATCCAACATGGCAACCGAGATCGAGCTGGCACGGACCTTGCTCCACAAGACCGCGTGGCTGAAAGATCAGGGACGCCCATACAACAAGGAAGCCGCGATGGCAAAACTTTACGCCACCGAAATGGCAGAGCGGGTGTGCTACGACTCGATCCAGATCCACGGCGGGAACGGTTACAGCCGCGAGTACAACGTGGAAAGAATGTATCGTGACGCACGCTTGATGACCATCGGTGAAGGGAC
>JAGNWT010000107.1 GCA_017985935.1 Anaerolineales bacterium
TTTTGGATCATACGATAGGCGGCTTCGCTCATCCAATTCTTGCAGGTCAGTTGTGTTCCGTGCGGCGAACGAATAACGCGGGGTGTGGACATGGCAGTGTCTCCTTGTATTTTTACTTCAGGGTGATCTTGAGCGTGCTGAGCATTGCATCGAAAACAGGGAAAAGGTTGCCCTTCAAAGATTCCACTGTGGAGAGGGTAATGATCATCTGTCCCTTCGCCGTGTTGAAAACAGCGATCTTCTGGAACGCGGTCACATCTGCGTCGGCGGAATTTTTCATGGTCCGCTTCACTTCAACCACACCCACCGAAGAGTCATTGATGGTGGAGATCTTGGCCGAAAGGACTTCCGCCCCGGTCAAAGCGAGCATGGAGGATCTGAACTTCTCCTCGCTCTCCAGTGAAGCGGGCTTCTTCTCGTCCCAGTTAAATTTCATGGTGGTCACAAATCCATTCTGGATGTGCCCCTCCTGCGCGTCGATCGCGAACAGGCGCAGGACGTTCGGGTCTTCCTCCTGAACGCTCAACAGCGAATGTTGAATATCTTCATCGGCTGCTTCAGCCAGCTGCCACATGTCGAGATACTCCTGCCCGTTGATGCGCATGATCAGCCAGGCGGGCGGCAGGGTCAGCCCGTAACCGCCGCGCTCATCAATGAAGACCGTGGAGGCATCCACCTGCACCGTCAAAAAGGTATTCATTTCCGGAGCAGACGTTGCAGCGCTGGTGGCAGTGGCGGTCGGCGTGGAGCTCGCTTGCGGGGCAGGGGTTGCCGTGGGCATGGGGGTGCTCGTGGGCAGAGGCGTGGGGCGCGCCTGCTCTGTCAACTCAATGGCCGCAGAAACCGTCCCGGCCACCATGGTCTCCACCGCGCCCGTGTCCTCTGTCGGCGCAAAGGTAGGAGCCGCTTCGGTGGTCGGAAGCCCGGGAATGACACAGGCTGTGATGAACATCAAAAAGATCAAAGCAGTTAAAAACTTTCGTCGAGTATTCATGTGGTCTCTTCCCTGCAGGTGAAATAAAAAAGCCTCCCGGCAATTATAGCCGAGAGGCTTTCAGGTTCGTACCATTAAGACTTAGACGGAGGTCTGGTTCTTCGCGATCATATCTGCGAAATTCGTGTTCTTCAACCTGCCGACCAGTTCTTCCTGCGCGTCGCACCACACCGGGCGCAGCGGACAATTGGCATCGAAATCGCATGACCCGTTATCGCCCACGCACTCGTTCAATTGGATGGGACCATCAATGGCCTCGATCACTTCAAGCAGGGTGATGTCCTTCGCCTCACGGGCAAGGGTCACACCGCCGCGCGCACCGCGCGAAGTGTGCAATAAACCCGCGATGGAAAGCTGGGAAACGATCTTCGCTAAAAATGACGGCGGGATGCGCTGTTCTTCCGCGATCGCGCTGGTCGCAGTGCGCTGGTCTCCATTACTTGCAAGGTGGAGTACTGCCCGAACTGCGTAATCTGCCTGACGTGTGATCTGCATACAAGCCTCTCTAACTTAAACATAAAAAAGGTAATATTTACCGACAATCGCAATTTTATTGTGCGTCCAAGCACAAGGCAAGTGATGGAGGTCATGGATAAAATATGACCTTTTTCTCCGAATTTATTAGATGAAAAACACCCCACTTGAGAGTGACGGATCTTTCCTGCGCCGCGACAGGTTTCAGGGTCAGTAAAATCACCTCCCCGAAACATTCCCTCTTAAAAAAAGAACCCCGTACCATATTGATACGGGGCTCCAGACAACAATCCTACTTCATCAGTGTCACATTCCCGGCACCGATCTCGATCACAAAGGTCAGGGTCGGGCCTTCGCCATCCTGTTCGTACACATTTCCGTTGCGGCTCCACCCTGAACCGGTGTTGACATTGGATGCGCCGCTATCCACAGTGACCACGGCATGCACACCTTCCGGCACCACGATGGTGATGTTGCTCAACCCGCTTGAGATCTTGATCGAAGCGTCACGCTGTAATTCACCTGAGAAATCAAGTTTGTAATCTCCCGCACCAGACGAAAAATCAAGGATGCTAAAGTTGGCATTGGCAAGCCCGCTCAACTGCACATCTGAGGCGCCGGTCTCATACCTCAGCGTGGACATCTCGACCTGGTTCAACTCAGAGAAAGACAACTCTACATTTGCAGCGCCGTCCTGAACGGTAAGGTTGGTCAGTGAAAGCCCGCCCAACTCAAAGGTTCCGTTATATGCGCCCGACTCGATGGTGAGGTCCATGGGGGTATCGCCCAGTTTCAGATCCCATTCATTCTTGAGGTCATTAAAGGTCGGCAGGGTATTGACCTCACCCATCGAGATGCTGGCATCGCCGCCATCGACCGTGACCGTAGGCTTGAAAGCGTCGTAATTATAGACCGCGGTTCCATCCACAAGATTCTTCGCGCCCGGAGATAACTTCATATCGCCGGCGCCAAATGCCAGGCGCAGGCTGACGTCATCCGCTTTGGGAGTCTTGATCGTGATCTTTTCGGTCACATCCGGTCCGGGCTCAGGCGCATTTGGCAAATTCACGGTAAATCCACAAGCCATACTGGCAATTGCCAGCGCAAGAATTGCTGAGATAACTTTTTTGTTCATGATAAAAATCTCCTTCTGGCAAATATACGCTTACGGTAGAAGATTGGTTGCACAAAAAATCCTCTTTCAATGAAAGAGGATTTGATTTCTTGCTCATTACCTATCGCCTTGCACTTCTCACTTCTCCCCCTTTTTCAAAGCCGCGTTCAATGCCTGATCCAGCGACCTGACCTCAACGATCTCGATCCCTTTCGGATATGGCTCACCCTGCCGAATGGCCTTTGGCACAATGGCTGTCTTAAAGCCTAGCTTTTGCGCTTCACGCAGGCGCGCCACCATTTGACCGGGCATGCGCAACTCACCAGCCAGACCGATCTCGCCGATCAAGACCGCCTCGGCGCGGATGGGTGTATCCTTCCACGAAGATGCGATGGCCGCGGCAACAGCCAGGTCAGCGGCAGGCTCATCGATCTGGATCCCGCCCACCACGTTTACAAAAACATCCTGCTCTGCAAGTTTCAAACCCACACGCCGTGTGAGCACTGCCGAGATCAACAGCAGGCGGTTGAAGTCCACGCCATTGGGGGTGCGGCGCGCATTACCGAATTGTGTTGGCGAGGTGAGCCCTTGAATTTCCACAAGGATCGGCCGCGTGCCTTCCATTGTGACCGCGATGGCAGAGCCAGCCGCATTGACCAATCGTTCCGCGAGAAAAGCCTCCGATGGATTGGTCACTTCAAAAAGTCCGCCTTCGCGCATTTCAAAAACGCCCACTTCGGCAGTCGCGCCAAAACGATTCTTAACCGAGCGCAGCAAACGATACGCCTGGAAACGATCACCCTCAAGATAGAGAACCGTATCCACAATATGCTCCAGCACGCGCGGACCGGCGATCGCGCCTTCTTTGGTGACATGCCCGATCATGAAGACCGACACACCATGAGACTTGGCCAACTCTCGCAGCTGCGAAGCGCACTCACGCACCTGCGAGACCGAGCCCGCAGAAGAATCAAGGTCAGATAAATAAACTGTCTGGATCGAGTCAACGATCAACAGGTCGGGCTTTTGATCGCGCACATGGTTGAGGATCACCTCAAGATTCGTTTCGGTCACCAATAAAAGATTTTTCGGCAGGTCGGCCTTTCCGCCCAGCAAACGCACTGCGCGCATCTTGATCTGTCGCTCAGATTCTTCACCCGAGACATACAGCACGCGTTGAGATTTCGCCATCTCCATCGCCATTTGCAGCATCAGCGTGGATTTGCCGATGCCCGGGTCGCCGCCGATCAGGACAATGGAACCAATGACGATGCCGCCGCCAAGTACGCGCGCGAATTCCTCGATCTTCAATGGGATCCGATCTTCCGCTTCTCCCCCAACCTCAGAGATGGGACGCGGTTCCGAGCGGCCGCCCAGCCCGCGGACATTGGCCGCCGCGCCCTTGCTGACAGGCTCCTCGTGGATGACTTCCTCCACCATGCTGTTGAATGATCCGCACTGCGGGCATTTGCCCATGTAAGAGGCGGCTACTCTTCCGCATTGTTGACAGACATATCGGGTATGTGTTTTAGCCATAATGAGTTCCCTTTTCTTGAAACAATGGCGAGAGTATAACAGAATTTATGTTCTGTTTTAAATCACAAAGACTCAAAAAGCAAGAAGTCACCAAGACTTTAAGATTCTTGGTGACTTCTTGCTTTTGAGGTTAATTTAAATTTTTCTATTGTTTTACTGCGTTCACAAAATCTGCGAACAGACCGTACGCTGTTTCCACCGGGCCGCCCTTCATGCCGGGCTTTTCAGAAAGCGAGATCGAATAATCGAGGATCACATCGGTGCGGAAGGTAATGCCCGTGCTGGAGTTCATCATGCCGTACAACGGGGAGGTTGAATCCACCAACTGCGGAGCCACACTGGCCGTAACCGTATTTCCTACTTTTTCAGCGGAGCAGACCAGCTTATACCGTTTGCCTTCCGCTTTGGCTTTGGCGATCATTTCACGGGTGATGCCGCGGATGCCGGTCGGGTTGACCTGCTGCGGGGTCATGGGCGTATCCATCAACACGGTGACGAGCGCGGCGACCTTTATGGCCGCATCCCAGCCATCCACATCATTGGTGGGGTCGGTCTCTGCCAGCCCAATGGACTGCGCATATTTGACCGAGTCTTCGTAGGCTTCTCCATCTTCCATGCGAGAGAGAATGACATTGGTGGTGGCATTGAAAATGCCCTTAATGGATGCAAGCTCTGCCAGCGGGAAAGCCTCGCGATACACAGAGAAGACCGGCGCGCCGCCCAACACCGTGGATTCGAATCCAAAACGTCTGCCTTTGGACTTTGCAAGCGCGGTCAACTCGCGGTAGCCGTGGACGACCGGTCCCTTATTGGCAGTGATGGCATGCATGTTCAGGTTCAACGCGGCGCGGATGTGATCGAGCGCGGGCTGCCCGGTTTGTGTGTTGACCGGAGAATTCTCGAACATCACATCAGCCTGCGAGTGATGAACGACCGCCAGGGAATCTTCCACGGGAATGGTGGAAAGTGACTGGATGGATTGCCCGGCTTCAACCAGTTCGAGCGCTTTTTGAATATCCAGCCCGTTGGGGTTCACTGCGAATCCATGCCGGCCGGTGGCGATGCCGGTGAATGAAAATGTAACGTCATGCTGATTCTTGAGCAGGTCCTGTTTGCGGACAAGCAGGCGGGCAAGCGAACGGGCGACATTGCCAAAACCAATGAGTGCGATCTTATAGTGCATGATTCCTCCAGTTAAAAAATTAAAGGTTACAAGTTGAAAGGCGAGTGTTTGAAGCCGCAGCCTTCAACCGGCAACTCCTAAATGGGCGGGTATGGAAATGCGCGGCGGTCACGCGGCGGGAATGGAAATGTGCGGGCAGCCGCCAGGCGTTTGGCTCGGCGCTGAAGTGCGGCGATCTCTTTGGGGCTGAGATATGAATCAAAGAGGGCTGACCAATCTTCGGTTTGGGAAAGAGGCGCGAGCAATTCTTCCGAGATCTCCTGCCCGGCAAAATCCCAGATCACGGTCCGCAGTTTATTTTCTTCGTGGAAGCAAACGCCGTGGTCAATGGCAAAGAGCCTGTGCGTTCCATCTTCAAAAAAAACGTGGCTGCCTTTGCGGTCTGCGTTGTTGATCAACAGATCGAATAAAGCAACCGGCTTGAGAAATTCCTTGTCTTCGACCGTGAAGTTAAAATAGTGATATTCAATATCATATTCGAGATACTGCTGAAGCGAACCGCGCCCATGCGGACCTTCTTCACGCAGCACGGTGACAGGCACAATGTGCAGCCCAAGTTTTTCGCTCAGGAGATACGCAGCCACCTCGCGCTGGGCGAGCGTGTTATCGGGGAAATCCCAAAGCGGCTGCTCGCCTTTGCATGGCTTATACACAGCCTGATAAGTTTCGCCTTCATGGTGCACATCCACGAGGAAAGTGTAATTACTCCCCAACATGAATTGACCTTTGAGTTCGTATTCGCCGTGAGCGAGGGCGTTCTGAATTGTTTTATTAGCGGGAGTATTCATAAAAAAGTTGAAGGCCAAAAGTCGAAAGTCGTTGACCCTTGACCTTCAACTTTTGACTGATCCTAATGCAAGTGCCCGTTCTTCTTTGGGCAAAAGTGACCTTCAGGTTCGATGGGCTGTCCGCACTGCGGGCAGATGGGACGTCCGCGGCTGGCAACATCCACACCCCAGCGGGCCAATTTGCGGACCTGACTGCGGGTGGCCCAAAAGCGGATCTGCGCGGCGGATTCAGGATCGTCCTCTTCGGTCAGCAGTTCCTTGGTGAAGATGATGACCCGGTCGCGGTCTTTATCGTAGGCAAGACCGATCTCCCCCGTGCGAAAGAGCGGGTCCACGGGCGGGTTGATCCGCATGTGTTCTTCGGAATATTCGCCCGACGCTTCTTCAAGCTCGGGATTCTGCTGGCTGATCTGCGAAAGGAATTGCTCAACGCCGATCGCGAGCGATTGCAGTTGAGCTTTTTCGATCAGGATCGTGATGGTGCGCTGGTCTTGATAAGCCTGTAAATAGAACACCCGCTGGCCGGGATTCCCAATGGCATCAGCGGTAATGTGGTCGCAAGGGTCTACATCAATTTCGAAACGGGGCATAAGGTACCTGAGTTTTTGTTGTTTATTTTTTGTAGTATACCAGACTACCGCTCATGTATAATTCACGCACCCAGCCAAAGGAGAGTGACATGTACGACAGGAAAAAGCTCGATGAATTAAAGAACTCGCTCGATACGTGGGAGCAGACTTCTCTAAAAAAGGCATTGAACCAACTGCCCGAACGCCACCCTGAAGATGAATTCCTCACGACCTCCTCGGAACCCATCAACCGGCTGTACACCCCGCTCGACATCGCAGACATGGATCACGGAACCGATCTGGGACTGCCGGGTGAATACCCCTACACGCGCGGAGTCCACCCGACCCTGCACCGCTCAAAACTGTGGACGATGAGAATGTTCGCGGGCTTCGGCACCGCAGAGGAAACGAACAAGCGCTTCAAATATCTGCTGGAACAGGGGCAGACCGGGCTGAGCATCGCCTTCGACCTGGCCACGCTGATGGGCTACGACACCGACGCGCCTGAAGCGCTCGGCGAGTTCGGTAAGTGCGGCGTTGCCATCTCTTCATTAAAAGACATGGAAATTTTGCTCGAAGGCATTCCGCTGGACAAAGTCTCTTCGAGCATGACCATCAACTCGCCTGCTTCGATCATTTGGGCCATGTACATCGCCGCCGCTGAAAAGCAGGGAGTCCGCGCGGACCAATTGCGCGGCACCACCCAGAACGACATCCTCAAGGAATTCATCGCGCAGAAAGAGTTCATCTTCCCGCCCGAGCCTTCAATGCGGCTCGTGGTGGATACCATGGAATTCGGCGCGCAAAAAGTTCCGCAGTGGAATACCATCTCGATCAGCGGATATCACATCCGCGAGGCTGGCTCCACCGCCGCGCAGGAATTGGCGTTCACGCTGGCAGATGGACTCGAATATGTGCGCTGGGGCATTGCGCGCGGCATGGATGTGGACGAGTTCGCCCCGCGTCTTTCCTTCTTCTTTAACGCGCACAATGACTTCTTTGAAGAGATCGCCAAGTATCGCGCCGCGCGCCGCATTTGGGCGCGTGAAATGCGCGAGACCTTCGGCGCGAAGAATCCGCGCTCGTGGCTGCTGCGCTTCCACACCCAAACGGCGGGAGTTTCGCTCACCGCGCAGCAACCCGAAAACAATGTCGTGCGCGTGGCCATTCAGGCGCTGGCGGCCGTGCTCGGCGGGACTCAATCTCTGCACACCAATTCATTGGATGAGGCACTTGCACTTCCCTCTGAACATGCGGTGACCATTGCCCTGCGTACCCAGCAGATCATCGCCGAAGAATCCGGCGTCACCAACACGGTCGACCCGCTCGGCGGCAGTTTCTTCGTCGAAGCGCAGACCGACCGCATCGAGCGGCAGGCATACGATTACTTCCGCAAGATCGAAGAATTGGGCGGCGTGATCCCCTCCATCGAAAAGGGATTCTTCCAGGGCGAGATCGCCGACGCGGCATATCGCTATCAACGCGAGATCGACACTGGCATCCGCAAGATCGTGGGCGTCAACGCCTACGCCGAAGACAAACCGTTCACCATTCCGATCCTCAAGATGGATCCCAACGGCTACTCGCGGCAGATCGCACGCCTCAACGAAGTCCGCAAGACACGAGACAGCGGGCGCGTGGGGCAGACCCTGGACAGACTCCGCATTGCCTGTCTCGGCACCGAGAACACCATGCCCTACATCATGGACTGCGTCCATGCCTATGTGACCCTGGGCGAGATCATCAATGTAATGAAGGAAACCTTCGGAGAGTACGAAGAGATGACGGTGATCTAGTTTCGGATACAACCAAACTAAAAAGGACAGTCGTTTGACTGTCCTTTTTAGTTTTAGTAACACAGAATGCCTTACTAACGCGAATCTAGATAAGTCTTCACTTTATTTTGGCAGGCCGGGGTTTATGCCGAACTTCGCAAACACAATATTCGAAAAAATGCTCAAACACCATCAGAACCACCAAAGCATCCGGCAACTCCCATTTAGCAAGCGGAAGGTCGGAAGATTGGGAATTCCCTTCACGCTCAAAGGATGGCGCGCCGAGGGCTTGTATAAAATCTATCTTCAGGCGCTCAAATTGCTCTCGCGGATGTAGATTTTCCATTTGTGGGAAATTCAAATTAACCCCATGAAGCCGACCGCTTGCATTGTGATGATCGTGGGCTTGCCTGTTTTCTTTATAGAAGACCGCCTCCACTTGAACTTTCACGCCGCCAAACAGGACATGCCCATTCCAGTGTAATAGAAATCTATCACTGCTTTCCTGCTGAATGGGATTCGCAATGGTACCGAGTTCTTCTCTGGAAAAATCCCAGGGAAGAAGTGTATCGGCATCTTCCAAAAAAATTCCACGACTGAAAT
>JAGNWT010000040.1:0-19633 GCA_017985935.1 Anaerolineales bacterium
AGGTCGGTATATCCAGCCGCTTCAAGGGCGCGGGTCGCAGGGGCGCCGATCTTGGGAAAATTGGAATTCGCCATTAATATTCCTTATGCTAAAAATAAAACGTCATCGAACAAAACGAAATCGAGAATCTCTTCAACAATCTCGTCCGAACCTTAATGCACCGGGTGGGAAAAAGCCATGCTTTACCCACCCGGAACAAAAACGTAGTTCAAGCGATCAAGATGAGATCCGCTCTCAGCCCACCGCTTTCTTTACCAGCGCAATGATCTTCTTCTCTTCAGCGGATGTCAACTTAATGAGTGCGAAACTGGCTGCCCACATATTGCCATCATCAAGCATCGCATCCGGCTGAAAGCCGAAAGTTGCATACCGCACCCCAAACTTGCTCGCCGCCTGAAAGAAACAAATGACCTTGCCGTCTGCATTGGCATAAGCAGGCATGCCATACCAGGTCTTCGGCATCAGTTCCGGCGCAGTAGCCGTTACCAGTTCATGGATCCGCTTCCCCATCGAACGATCCGTCGGGTCTTTCATCGCAGCAACCGCTGCCAGCAATGCTTTTTCACCTTCGGCTCTATCCTTGCTGGCGCGTGCTTCCGCCTTCAATTCTTGCGCGCGGGCTTTCATCGCGGCTTTTTCATCGGCGGTAAATCCTTCAACTTTTTGTGTGGACTTTTTGACTGGGCTCATGGAAATCTCCTTATCGATATCTTGCAGTAAAATCAATTTAGTTATATAATAAAGATACTTTATTATAAAGATAATGTCAAGGGATATTCCATGCAGAAATCAACAAAGACCGATTTGAAAATACGAGCCTTGATGGCAGTGCGAGATTACGGGGTGAATCTCACCCACTTCCGCAACGCCATGAATCAATGGGCAGGGCTCAACGCCACCGACATGGAATGCCTGAGGCTGTTATCGCAAAAGGGTACCGCCACCCCTACTGAACTTGCCAAACATACGGGGCTCACTTCGGGTGCAACCACCGCCATGCTGGACCGACTTGAAAAAGCAGGCTTGATCGAACGCCGACCCAACCCCAATGACCGTCGCGGCACATTGATCGCTCCTGAAAAATCGAGCAATGCCAAAATGGCAGCCTGGTTTGAGTCAGCGAGAAATGCGCAAGAGGCGTTGATGTCCACTTATTCCGAAAGTGAGTTAGAGATCATCGCCGATGTATTCGAGCGCTTCGCCAAACTATGGGACGATGAGCGTAAAAAGGTTCAAAAGAAACAATAGACCAAGTCTGATTGATTTATTTCAAGCACTCTTCTTTTTTGTTTTTTTCTTCCCATCTAGTTTCAGTTTTCCTGACTCATCTCGATGTGTACCTGTCGTGTGCTTGAGTGTAAAAGTATCACCATGTTGAATGACATGGATGATGGCTCTAGCATGCCCTGTGCCAAGTCCATAATCGGTCTTTAGCCAGTTCATCAGGTCTTTAAATTCGGTGAGTTTTTTCTTTTTCGCCTCCGCAATAAATTGCTTTGGGGTTTTGCCTGTCTTTTCTTCCACATTATCTAAATACGCTTGAAATGACATGTTTTACTCCTATGCATACACGTAGTTTTTAGCTTACAAACTCGCACCTGTACGCTCATAATTCACTACGATAACACCGCTCGAACCAACCAGGCTTTCGGTCACCTTAAATGTCGCCGGAACTGTACCTTCGGCAAACAAGCGCTTTCCAATGCCCAAGGTGATCGGATAGATCATCAGCCAGAACACATCGATCAGGTCATGTTTGATGAGCGTTTGAAGAAGATTACCGCTTCCCCACACATGCAGGTCAGGACCTGGCTGCTTCTTAATCTCAGCCACTCTTTCTGCCACATCACCATTTAAAAACACAGATGACTGCCAGTCACTCGATGTTCTAGTATTCGAAGCAACATATTTGGTCGCCGAATTGACGTTCACCCATACATCGGGATGTTGCGGCCAGTAAGGTTCCCAAATCTCAAATGTTTTGCGTCCTACCAACAAATCAAATGGCGAATTCATTTGCCTTCTCAGGGCCGCTCCTACAATTTCATCGCCATAGGATGATATCCAACCACCATGCGTGAATCCACCGCTAGTATCTTCTTCGGGTCCGCCGGGGGCTTGAATGATACCGTCCAGGGTGATATGTTCAAGTACAACAATTTTTCTCATGAACTATGCTCCGCCATGAGCTTGTTGCAGATCTGCAACAATGATCTTCTGCATCTTCAACATCGCATGCATCACGCGCTGGGATTTCGCCGGGTCAGGGTCGCCCATCAACTCGCCCAATTGCTTCGGCACGATCTGCCACCACAGCCCAAACTTATCCCTGCACCAACCGCACATCGATTCCTCTCCCCCGTCTGCGATGAGCGCATTCCAAAAATGATCCACTTCGGCTTGGTCTTCGCAATTGACGAACATCGAGATCGACTCATTGAACTGAAACTGCGGACCTGCATTCAAGCCCATGAATTCCTGCCCATCCAACTCAAACGAAACAGTGAAAGCCTTGCCGTCCGGTCCGTACGAGATGTTGTTGACCTTCGAATTCTTGAACAGCGACACATAAAAATTCATCGCCTCTTCGGCTTGAGTATCAAACCATAAGAACGGGGTTATTTTTTTCATTTGGATTTTCCTTTGGTCTGCGCTTTATTTACAGCAAGATGCAGTTTCACGATCTTCTCAATCAGTTTGATCGGAAGCGGCTCATCGAGTGGGAATTTGACCGTGCCCTTGCCATCCACATACGGCTCGATCTGACGCTCGAACGCCTCACTCCCCGCCGGAACCGGGTACAGCGACACATGCTTTTTCCACCCCGCAAAATGGATCAAGTTCCTGCCGTTCAGCTCGAAACATGCGATCTGATAACTGATCTTCTCTTTCGCATCCGGCGCAAGGGCATGGATCAGTTTACGGATCTGCGCCAGATACGCAAGCGACTCAACCGGGCAAGCCGCAAAATATTCATCGATCGATTGGAAATTTGTTTTCGCCATTTTATCCTTCCATAAGTGCCAATAGTTTGGTGGTCGTGTTCCAGTTGCGGATGGTCATATTCTGATACACCGGCAGCCCGATGATCTTTGTGAGGTAACTTTGCGAAGCGCGGCTGATGAGACGTGAAAAATAAAGCGCCTGTTTGCCTGCGTGAGCCGTATCCACACCCTCGCGGATTTTTACACTCTGCATGGCTTCCTTCGGCGTAAGTGGTTCTTTCAGGAAGATGACATCGTACCTGAAATTCTCATCATCTTGCCCGAATCCCTCCGGCGCAGCCTTGATAATGGCGGCGAGTTCTTTCTGCGAAACAACCACGACCCGCGCTTGAAAATTGAACCGCCTGGAAAGCTCCGACTCGATCCTTGCTGCCAGCGGGTCTTTATCTTTTTCAGCAGACTCGATCAGGACATTTCCGCTTTGAATATAGGTCTGCACATTTGAAAAGCCCATCTCCTCAAAACTGGCTTTCAAGTCTGCCATCTTGATGATGTTCTTTCCACCGACGTTAATTCCACGCAAGAGGACAAGGTATCGATTCATGATATCCGTTATCAGACTAACGAACAGGCTCGTAGCGCTGATAAAGCACACCCGTAGGAAGAGGCGCGGATTCGATCAATTTCAGTTTGACATACTTTCCATCCGGAAATAATTTCTTGCCGCCGCCCAACACCAGCGGGTACACATGCAGGACAAATTCATCCACCAGATCGTTTTCGATCAGGGTATGCATCAACACGCTGCTGCCATCCGAAAGAATATTTTTGCCGGGCTGGTTCTTGAGCTTGCGGACTTCTTCGACCACGTTGCTGCTGATGATGGTGGAATTGCTCCAGGCTGCCGAAGATTTCAGCGTGGTGGAGACGACATATTTTTTGACATTGCCAAATGGATTTTCTTCTGGCGGCAGAGGTTCAAAGGCATCGCCGTGGGTCTTCCATGTTTTGCGCCCAAGCAAAAGAGTATCGGCGGTTTCCATGGCTTGCGAGAAGCGCATGCCGATGTCATCATGCCAGAAGGGAATGGTCCAGCCGCCGTGAGTGAAGCCGCCATCGGTATCTTCGTCCACGCCGCCCGGGGCTTGGATGACACCATCCAAAGAAATGAATTGATGCACGATCAGTTTTCGCATGAGCGCTCCTATTGTTGATAAATTTTATCCTATTTTAGAACATTTTTTCTGTTTTTACAAGTAGCAGTCTTAAACAAAAATCTCCGCTGTTTGATGGCGGAGATTTTTCGTTCATCCTTTGAAACGCGGATACGATCCCAACACCCGCAGAGAGGTCGCGTACTCACCCAAATGGTCGAGCGCGCGCCTTGAAACATCGTCATCTGCGGAGCCAACAAAATCAATGTAGAAAAGATACTCCCAAGGCTTACCTTGAAACGGGCGGGATTCGATCTTGGTCAGATCAATATCGCGCAGGGCAAAAACAGACATCGCTTTGAACAACGAGCCCGGCACATGCTTTAAAGTGAACACGATGGAAGTCTTCGCTTCACCCGTCGGGACAGTTGCTTCACGTTGGACAGCGAGGAAGCGCGTATAGTTTTCCTGATTATCCTCGATTCCTTCCTGCAGAATTTGCATGCCGTACAATTCCGCCGCGCGCCGCGATGCGATGGCGGCAGTATCCATGTCGCCAGATGCCTTGAGCATTTTCACACTTCCCGCCGTATCGTACACGGTTTCAGGTTTAATACCTTTCCCTCGCAAATACGCCGCGCATTGTCCGAGCGCCTGCGGATGGCTGATGGCTTTCTTGATATCTTCCATCTTCACGCCCGGATTCGCGATCAAACAATGCTGCACGCGCAGGAAGTACTCCCCCACAATATGCAGGTCATGCCGCAGAAGCAGGTCATAATTCTGGTAAATACTGCCCGCCAGTGAATTTTCGATCGGAGCCAACGCCGCGTCACTTTTTCCGGAAATGACCGAATCGAACATCACATCAAACGATTCACATGGAACGGTTTCCACATTCCCAAAATAATTGAAGACCGCCTGCTCAGAATACGCGCCGGGTTCGCCCTGGAATGATACTTTCATAAGATCTCCGTTTTGAGTTGCAGGTTGAAAGTTGAAGGTTAAGAACTTGCAACCTGCAACTTATAACTTGTTATTTTTATTGCCTTTCCGCCCACTCAATCACTTTTCGGAATCCGGCTTCCACATCCTCATCGGATGCGGCAATGCATAGACGGGCGAAGCCTTCACCCTGATCGCCAAAAGCCGAGCCGGGCACGAGCGCCACGCCAACATCGTCCAGCAATTTCTCGCAGATCTCCACCGAAGACATCTTGAGCGGGCGCATATCAAGGAAGAAGTAGAAGGCTCCCTGCGAAGGCGTGACAATGACCTTGTCACTTTCAAATTCGCGAGCGAGGCGCAAGACCAGCTCACGGCGTTTGGCATAGGCAGAGCGCATGCTGACTGTGACATCCTGGATCGCAGGGTCGGTCAACGCGAAGGCGGCAGCCTTTTGAATGAACGGAGCCACACAAGTAATGGAGTTCTGGCTGGCTTTGAGTGCGTTCGCGATCACCTGCGCTGGAGCGGCAAGGAAACCAACACGCCATCCCGTCATTGCATAAGATTTGGAAAGACTTTGCACGAGCAATGTCCGTTCTTTCGCGCCGGCAATGGCGGCGGCGCTGGTCGGCTTTTCGCCATAATACAAACTGCCATAGACCTCATCACTGACGATCCATAAATTGTTTTTGGCGGCGAAATCCTGCAACTGTTGTAGATATTCGCGGGTGGGATATGCACCAGTCGGGTTCGAGGGATAGTTAAGGACAATGACGCGGGTCTTGGGGGTGAGCGCTTTCAGCCAGGAATCAAAATGAGGGATGAATCCGTTTTCGGCGGGGGCGGGAACGCGGATGACATTTCCACGCAGCATGGTCGCCATGTTGGAATGTGTCGCCCAGGAAGGGTCAGGGATCAACACATCATCACCGGGGTTGAGCACAGATTGCATGGCGGTGTAATAAGCGTGGATGCCGCCATTGGTGACGAGAATTTCCGAAGCGGGGTCGTAGGTCACGCCTTCGTCACGCTGAAGTTTATGCGCGATGGCTTTGCGGAGTTCGAGCGTGCCATTGGATGGACCGTAATGGGTTTGCCCATCCTGCATGGCTTTAAGCGCGGCTTCGGCAATGGCGGGGTGCGTCCCAAAATCGGGGTCGCCGACCTGCAAGCCAATGATCTGACGTCCGCTGGCTTTGAGCGCCAGAATGCGGTCGGTCAGAGAGACCGTGGCAGATTGGCGGATGAGTTCGAATTGAGTGTTTAGGTCAGGCATGGATTTCCTTTGAGCATCTCTCAAATTTATCGGATGCAAAATGATTAATGGGCGTGAGTTTATCAAACAAACAAAAATCCCGCCATTTCTTGGCGGGATCAGAATCGATGACAGAAAAGCGTTACTCTACAAATGGTTTCGCAGACCCGGCAACAACCGACACTCTCTCAACCGGCAGGAGGAAGATAAAGGTACTGCCCTTGCCTTCGATACTCTCTGCCCAAATGCGCCCGCCGTGCATTTCGATCATCACCTTTGCAACGGAAAGTCCCAACCCCATGCCGCCATGCTTGCGGGTTAAATGAGATTCAACTTGATAAAAGCGTTCAAAGATGTGCGGCAGATCCTTGGATGGAATACCCAACCCGTCATCTGTAACGGAGACCTTCACAAAGCCCGGCTCATTTTCGGCGCGGATGACGATATGCCCGTTCTCATTCGTAAAGGTAATGGCATTCTTTACAAGGTTGCTCAACACGATCGCGATCTTGCTGCCATCGGCATCTGCCAGAAAATCCTGACTGCGGTCGAGATCGATCTTCAGACTCACACCTTTTTTTATGGCAAACTCACGGAACGAAGTGGCAACGTCTTCAATGATACGCACCATCGAAACCTTGCGCGACCGGATGCTTGCCACACCGGATTGATAGTTATCCACGTTGGAGAGGCTTTCGATGATCTCTTTGAGTTTCGACGCATTGCGGACAATGGCATCCACCTGCTCGTAGTATTCGCTGCCCACCAGTTCGCGCAAGAAGGTGGCATGCCCAAGGATCAACCCCAGCGGGGTGCGAAGCTCATGCGAAGTGATGGCAATGAACTCGCTTTTTAAGTGGTCGAGGTCGCGGGCATCTTCCTGTGTGGAGAGCACCGACCCTTCGAGACGATCGTTCTGCACGGCTGTGGCAGCCAGGGAAGCAAGCGCTTCCACAATGCGGATGTCATCCTCGGTATAATGAGCATTGTCCGCTTTGTTGAACACTTCGAACACGCCCACCGGTCTGCCGTGCAGGATAAGGGGAACGCCCAAGAGCGAGCGGGTGGTGAAGCCGGCCAGTTCGTCAATGCCGGAATAATGCCGGTCGTCCTTGCTCACGTCGACGATCGTCAACGGTTCGACATGCAAAAAGACCCAGCCGGCCGCGCTGCCCTGCAAAGGGACGCGGGCATTCCGAATGGCATCCCGATGGAACCAGGGTGTGTACTTAAAAAAAAGATCCCCGGCCGACTCATCGTAACCGAGCAGTGACGCGGTTTCACTGTCTGTCAATTCCGCAGCCGCCGATATAATGGTTTGCAAATAGGTCTCAAGGTCAACCATCTTACCGAGGTTGCGGCTCACTTCGAGGAGGCGCTCAAGGGTTTTTGTGTGATCCATGTTCAAATGTCTCAACAGTAAGATTATACTTCACGGGTATATCTGATATGGAAGCTGAGAAAAAACTCAAGGATATTGCAACAATCTTTTCAAGGAGAGATAAAAATGGGAAATAAAAAAGTAAGGGTCGCCATCATCGGGGTTGGAAATTGCGCATCGTCACTCGTGCAAGGTGTCCAATTCTATAAGAACGCGCAGGCAAACGAGAGCATCCCCGGCATTATGCATACCCAGTTGGGTGAATATCACGTCAGTGATATCGAATTCACCATGGGAATCGACATCAACGCCACCAAGGTCGGCAAGGACCTTTCAGAAGCCATCTTTGCCGAACCGAACAACACCTACAAGTTCTCAGATGTCCCCCACCTCAACGCGCCGGTCGTACGCGGCATGACCCACGACGGACTGGGAAAATATCTGGGAGAGATCATCACCAAGGCGCCCGGCTCCACCGCCGACATCGCCAAACTCCTGCGCGAGACCAAGACCGATGTCGTTATCAACTTCCTGCCGGTCGGCTCGGAGATGGCCACCAAATGGTACGTGGAGCAGATCATCGAAGCCGGCTGCGCCTTCGTCAACGGCATCCCGGTTTTCATCGCCTCCTCTGAATATTGGGGCAAGCGCTTCGAAGATGCCGGTCTGCCCATTCTCGGCGACGACATCAAAAGCCAGGTCGGCGCGACCATCGTACACCGTGTGCTCACCAGCCTGTTCGTGGACCGCGGCGTGAAGATCGACCGCACCTACCAGCTCAACTTCGGCGGCAATACCGACTTCCTCAACATGCTCGAGCGCGAACGTCTCGAAAGCAAGAAGATATCCAAGACCAACGCCGTCACCAGCATGGTTCCCTACGACATGGGCAAGGATAACGTTCATGTTGGACCGAGCGATCACGTGCCCTGGCTCACCGACCGCAAATGGTGTTACATCCGCATGGAAGGCACCACCTTCGGCAATGTTCCGCTCAATCTGGAACTCAAACTCGAAGTGTGGGACAGCCCCAATTCGGCAGGTGTGATGATGGACGCCGTGCGCTGCGCCAAGATCGCGCTTGACCGCGAACTCGCGGGACCGATCGTTGGTCCATCCTCCTATTTCTTCAAGACCCCGCCCAAGCAATTCAAGGACGAGGTTGCCCACCAAAAAGTGGAAGATTTCATCTCAGGCAGATCCGACGAATAAATAAAAAAAGGGCGACTCTCGAAGCCGCCCTTTTTTTATTGGTACAATCCCCAACATGACCAAATACCGCATCATTCTTAACTTGGGCTTGCTTGCCATTCTACTGGCAGCGTGCCAACCCGCCGCCCCCACCATTGACCCCAATATGGTGATGACCGCCGCGTACGAGACCGCCGTGGCGCAGATCACCATCTCGACCGCAACACCGCCCGCCCCCACAGACACACCGGTCCCGACCGCGACCGTTCCCCGCACCCCGCCTGCGCTGCCAGCCATGTACCAATCCCCGATCATCAGAGCAGAGGATTCTCCGCGCACTTATGTGGCAGATACCTGCCAATATCTGCAAAACAAATGGAACCCAAACAACTCCGCTCCGGGCACGGTGGTCATGACCATCATGTTCCACCGCATCGACCAGGATGCCACCAGTTCAGATTATGCCAGCCTGACCATTGCCAGCAAGGATCTGAAAAAGCTCATGAACGACCTGCATGACGCGGGCTTCCAGGCGATCAATGCCCAGCAAATGGCAGACTTTTTGTATAACAACGCAAAGATCCCGCCGCGATCGGTCTTGTTGATCGTGGATGACCGCGCCAGCGCGCAAAAATATAATGACCACTTTAGAACCTACTTCGAACAGTGGGGCTGGCCGGTGGTTAACGCCTACATCGGGCTTGATGAACGCCCCGACCTGTGGGCGGAAAACGCCGCGCTCTCTGCTGAAGGCTGGGTGGACTATCAGGCGCACGGCTATATTCATAATATTCCGATCACCGACTCTTCCACAGACGAATTCATCAACGGCGAGATGGGCGGCGCGATCGCATCTCTTCAAAAATATATGAACAAGACCCCCATTGCCTATATCTGGCCTGGCGGAGGCTTCTCCGCCCGCGCCGTGCAGATCGGCACGCAGCTTGGGTATAAACTCGGCTTCACCGTCAATCCGCGCGGACCGGTCATGTACAACTGGATCCCACAGGCAGACACGTACAACAATTCCAACTTGTACGCGATTCCCGAAACCCCCGCAGGCAACCCGCTGATGACCCTTCCGCGCTACACAGACATTAACGCCGGCGGACGTATCGATGAGGTCCGCGTCATCGGCAATGAAGCCACAGCCTATGCCGAACAGAACAAAGCCGTGGAACTTGAGTATTACGATATCGTCTGCGCCCCCACGCTCGGGCCCATTCCGGGTTTGCAATAAGAAAAGCTGAGGTCAAAAGGGCGGCTCGAAAAAGCCGCCTTTTTTGTGTGTCTGAAATATCGTTTACAATGTGCCTCATGAAAAAGCAGGAAAAAATAATCGAGCGAATCCTTGGATCGCTTTTGACCGTATTTCTTCTCGTTTCGTGCGTACCTGTCCCTGTCATGCCTGCCAACGAAGGGACACCCACTTCCGTCAACACCGAAACTGCAGCGATTAAACTCCCCGCTCCTTATCTTTCGCCTTACACCAATCCACTGGATACTCCGCATACCTACCTGGAAGATTCGTGCCTATACCTGATCAACCGTTGGAATCGGCTCAACTCCGAGCCGGGCACGGTGGTCATGATCATCATGCTTCGTGACATCATCACGATCTTCAATGAAGAGGAGAGACGCAACGGCAATGTGGATGTCAACGACCTGCGGCAGATCCTCGACCAGCTTCACGCGCAGGGCTTTGAAGCGATCCGCACCAAGCAATTGCTTGCATTCATGGAGCGCAATGTCAAGATCCCTCCGCGCTCTGTATTGATCATTCAAGACGGAACCCACGATCTCGAAAATTACGATAAGAGTTTTCGCGAGTACTGGCAACGCTGGGGATGGCCGGTCGTGAATGGATGGGTCAATCAACCCAATTTATCAGACGAACTGTGGGAACAAAACATCGCCCTTGAGAACGAGGGTTTCGTAGATCATCAACCGCAGGGCGTGACCCCGCAAACCATCCTGACCGACGATTCATCCAAGGTGGTCATTGCGCGCGAATTAAAAGCCCCCATCACTCCGTTCATCGAGAAATTTCAAAAGAACCCCATCGCGGTCATCTGGCCCAATGGCGGATTTGGACAGCGCACCGTGACCGCTGCGCGCCTGCTCGATTATCAACTCGGCTTTACCACCAACTCCCGTGGACCGGTCATGTACAATTGGGTGCCGCTCGCAGATCAATACGACCCCAACCGCCCGACATTCATCCCTGAAGGAAAGATCGGCGACCCGCTGATGACCCTGCCGCGCTTCTGGCCGCATGAAGCTCTTAATGCCATCGATCAGGTCCGCATCATGGGTGAGGAAGCCAAGGCGTACGCGCTCACCAACAAGGATGTGGAATTTGAATACTACAGGCAGGTCTGTGAACCCATCTACGGACAGATGCCAACGCCCTAAAACAACTTATTTAGAGGAGAACCATGAGTGACTGTATCTTTTGCAAGATCGTCAAAGGCGAGATCCCAAGCACCAATATCTATCGTGATGAACAGGTGACGGCCTTCCGTGACCTGAGCCCCGCCGCGCCGACCCACATTTTGATCGTGCCGAACAAACACATTGACTCGGTCAATGCCATGACTGCGGACGATGAGCAGTTGATCGGTCATCTCTTTTTTGCCGCGAAGCAGATCGCCGCACAGGAAGGTCTCGCCGAAGACGGCTTCCGTCTGGTCATCAACACCAACGCACACGGCGGGCAGACCGTCTTCCACATTCACCTGCATTTGCTCGGCGGCAGGCAATTAACAAAGATGGGATAGCCTGATGCCCGAACGAGAGATCTATTTACTTTCCCCGCGCGCTCTAAGCCCGGAGACGATCGCGGTGGCTTTCGCCAAGACTTCACGCGCGCCAGAATCCTTCCGCGAGATCGCCGCAGAATTAAGCGACGAGAAGTCGGCGCAGTTCCATGAGAAGTGGGTCGTGGGTTATGGTCACGCTTCTGTTGCTGAACACGCAGTCTTGCACGTTGCATTCGAGAATGTTTCGCGCATCGCGATTGAGACGATCGAAAGCAGCCGCCTCGCATCCTACACCGAAAAATCCACCCGCTACCAGAAGTGGGGACCTGACGACTTCACCATTCCGCCAGAGTTGGATTCTCATCCCTTGCGCGATGAGTTCATCCAGACCGTGCGCTTCCTTTTCTCGACTTATGCCGAGTCGCTCGAACCGACGAAGAATCTCATCCTCGGCAGGACTCCACGCCGCGAGAACGAAAGCGACGAAGCCTACGACCGCCGCATCCGCTCGCAATATGTGGACAGGTGCCGCTTCATCCTGCCGGCTGCCGCGAATGCCAACGTGGGCATGACCGCCAACGCGCGCGTGATCGAGATGATGATCCGCAAGATGCTCTCCCATCCGCTGGCAGAGGTGCGCCAGATCGGCGAAAAGATGAAGGAAGTGGCGAAAGCTGAAGCGCCAACCCTGGTCAAGTACGCGGATGCTGTTCCGTATTTTGTGGAAACTGCAAAAGAAGTAGGCGGTCAGAAATCAGTGGTCAATGGTCAGTCGGACTGGTGTGCTTTGATCGACTACGACAAAGATGGCGAAGACAAGATCCTTGCCGCGGCGTTGTACCGCTTCGACGAGATTCCATTTGCCAATGCGCTGACGTATGTGAAGGCATTGGGGCAAAGCGAAAAAGAATCGCTGGCGGAATCTCTGCTCGGCAAACTCGGCAGGTATGATGTGCCCTTGCGCGAGTTGGAATATTCCACCTACACCTTTGACCTTGTCATGGATCAGGGCGCGTATGCCGAGTTCAAACGTCACCGCATGATGACGCAAACCCCGCAGAGACTGACGGCGCGGCTTGGATACACGGTCCCGCTTCTCTTAACAGAAGCAGGCTTCGGGTCGAAGTATGAAGCGGCGATGGAATCCGCGCTAAAGATGTACGAGAAGTTACACGCGTTCGACCCCGATGTCGCGCAGTACATCGTCCCCAATGGATTCAACCGCCGCGTGCTGGCGCAGTTCAACCTGCGTGAGGCATTCGCTTTCTGCCAACTGCGGAGCGCGGCAAACGCCCACTTCTCGATCCGCAGGGTGGCGCAAAAGATTTTTGAAGACATGGCGCGCGTCCACCCGTTGTTGACGAAGTACATGAAACTGCGCGAAGAGAACTGGCAGGATCTGGAAAAAAATTATTTTACGCAAATATAAAAAGAAGGCGCGGAAACCGCGCCTTCTTTTTATTAATCTTCTTCTTCCTGTTTCTTTGCACCGAAGATCTTGTCGATCTTTTCCATCACTTCGGGTGTGAGCTTGTCGATTACATCCGCCGCCTTCATGTTCTCATGCACCTGCTCCACGCGGCTCGCGCCCGTGATGACCGTGCTCACGAAGGGATTCTTCGCACACCATGCCAGCGCAAGCTGCGAAAGCGAGCAGCCGAGTTCCTTTGCGATCGGTTCGAGCGCATCGACCTTGGCAAGTTTCTCCTTGTCGGTCAGGTGATTTTGCAGCCAGTCATAGCCCTTGAGCGCGCCGCGGCTGTCCTTGGGGATGCCGCCCTTGTACTTGCCCGTCAGCAGACCAGAAGCCAGCGGACTCCAAATGGTGGTGCCGTAGTTGTAATCTTTGTAGAAGCGTTCGTAGTCGCCTTCCAAACGGTTGCGGACGAACATGTTGTACTGCGGCTGTTCCACCACGGGCTTGTGCAGGTGATGCCGCTCCGCGATCTGAATGGCTTCAATGATCTCAGAAGCCGCCCACTCGGAAGTTCCCCAATACAAAGCCTGCCCCCACTCGATGATGTTGTGCATCGCCCACACCGTCTCTTCGATGGGCGTGGTCTTGTCGGGACGGTGACAGTAGATCAGGTCCACGTAATCCAATTGCAGGCGTTCAAGCGAACCCGTAATGCCTTCGATCAGACGTTTGCGATTGAGCGTGTTCTTCTCGTTGATGCCGTCATGCAAACCCCAATAAAGTTTGGTCGAGATCAGATAACTGCCCCTGCGCCAGCCTAATTTCTTGAGCGCCGCGCCCATCACCTCTTCCGACTTTCCGCCCGCGTACACTTCAGCATTATCGAAGAAGTTCACACCCGCGTCGTACGCCGCAGACATCATATCCACCGCGGCTTGCACATCTGCTTGCGTGCTGAATGTGACCCACGAACCAAAAGAAAGTTCACTGACTTGAATACCTGTCTTGCCAAGATGACGATATTTCATGCATTACCTCCGAGGAATTTTGTTAGTCCATTATAATCATCGAATGCGTAATTCAATATTGATTTATGTATTTCTTATTTCAGCCTGCGCCTCCGCACCCGCGATTAACACGAACAACGATCCGCCTCAGCCGTATCACACCGCCACGCCAGCCGCCACATCCACGCCCAATGTGCTCGTGATCGTTGAAACCCCGCTCCCCACCGCCACGCCTTTCATTTACACCATTCAATCTGGCGACACGTTCAGTCAACTCGCCGAGAAATTTAACATCTCGCAGGATGATCTAAGAAATGCGAATCCCGATGTCTCTCCGAACAGCATGCCGGTCGGGGCGACTCTTCTCATCCCAGACCCTTCCTCCGCTTTGGCAGGCGCATCGACCCCGACGCCTGTGCCTGCTCCTGTGACCCAGACAGCCTGCCACCCCTCCGCAGACAGCGGATTGTGGTGTTTTGTCCTGATCCAAAACAACACCACCGAGTCTCTCGAAAACGTCTCGGCGCAGATCACGCTGTTCGACGAAAACAAAAACCTGCTCGCAAGTGAAACCGCCTTCCCGCCATTGGACATCATCCCGCCCGGCAGGTCACTGCCTGTTTATATTTTCTTCCCGAACACGCCCGCGGATGTCGAAGCGCAAGTTCAATTGTTGAGCGCGTACCCGTCGAACAATCCGCGCTATTTGCCAGCCCAACTTAACAACACCATCGCCCAAATTGACTGGAACGGACGCACCGCCCAACTCAGCGGACAGATTCTCCTGCCTGCGGATTCTCCCGCCGCAAGTGAAGTGCTGGTCGCGGCAGTGGCTTACGACAAAGAAGGGCGCGTGGTTGGGGTGCGCCGCTGGGACGGCGGAGCGATTCTCCCCGGGGGAAGCATCTCTTTCAGTTTTTCAGTATCCAGTCTCGGGTCGGCAATTGACACGGTGGATTTCATCCTCGAAGCGAAGTGACCTGCATTCTTTTGCTATAATCGCATCATGGATCAATTAATCCGCGACTCCCTTTCATTGTTCAATGTTCACCTGACGGGCAGACACATCCTCGCGCTTTCGGCTTACGAACGCGAGTTGATGGATTGGAATCAAAAGTTCAATCTGACCGCCATTCGTGATGTGGAGTCGATCCGCACCAAACACTTCCTCGATTCATTCTCCTGTGTGCAGGCATGGAAAGCCACTCCCCCGCAGCGCCTTGTGGATGTGGGCACGGGCGCGGGCTTTCCCGGCATTCCGTTGAAGATCATCTACCCTGCCATGCATTTGACTTTGGTGGAGTCGGTTGGCAAGAAGGTGAAATTTTGCGAGCACATGGTGGAAGTGCTTGGGCTGGAAAATGTAAAAGTGATTCACGCGCGCGCGGAAGATGTTGGGCAAAAAGCGGAGTTCCGTGAAAATTACGATTGGGCAGTGGCGCGCGCCGTTGCGAACCTGAGCGTCTTGAGCGAGTATCTGTTTCCGCTGGTCAAGGTCGGCGGGACGATCCTGGCGCAAAAAGGTGAAAGCGGCCCCGCCGAAGCTCAAGCCGCTGAACAAGCCATGCATTTATTGGGTGGAAAATTAAAGAAATTGATCCCCGTGAATTTACCTGGTGTTGCCGATGACCGTTATCTGGTGCTGATGGACAAGGTCGCCGCCACACCGCCGAAATATCCGCGCAACGCAGGGATGGCAGCCAAAGCGCCGTTGTGAAATTGCCGCAGGGCGAGGTTACCCGTCCCTACAACCCATGCTGAATGGCGATCACCGCCGCCTGCGTTCGATCTGACACTCCCAACTTTTCCAAAATCGCACTAACATGATTCCGCACCGTCCCTTCGGAAAGGTGCAATTGAACTGCGATGTCGCTGTTGTTGATTCCCTTTGCGATCAACCGCAGCACATCCAATTCACGCTCGGTCAGTTTCCCGGTCAATATGGATGTGGGCTGGGTCTGTTTGCTCGCGACCTGATTGAGCAGCTTGCCCGCAATGGCAGGGTCGAGGAAGGACTTGCCTTCCACCGTCCCACGGATGGCTTCCACGATCTTCTGGCGCGGCGTGTCCTTCAGCAAATAGCCCGCCGCTCCCGCACGGATCGCGTCAAAGACCCATTCATCGTCATCGTAAGTGGTGAGTACCAAAATTTTTATGTTGGGGAATTTCGTGTGGATCTCGCGCGTGGCTTCGATGCCGTTCATGATCGGCATTTTCAGATCCATCAAGATCAGGTCGGGTTGTTTTTGCGCGGCGAGCTCAACAGCCTCAGCGCCGTCCTGCGCCGCGCCAATGACCTGAAAATCTTTTTCAAGATTGAGCAGCATTTCCAATCCATCGCGGATCACAGCCTGGTCGTCACAGAGGAGAATTTTCATAGTCTGGTTGCGAGATTATATCGTTAGCACGATCTTTGTGCCTTTTCCTTTTTCGCTTTCGATTCTCAATTTGCCGCCGCCGAGTTCAGCACGTTCGCGCATGCCCACCAGACCGAAATGTCCCGACGAAGCATCGGAGCGCATGTCGAAGCCGATGCCGTCATCTTGAATGGTCAATGTGGTATGACCATTACTCTCCAGCCGCAGGCTGAAATTCTTTGCGCGCGAGTGATTGACGATGTTTTCAATGGCTTCCTGCGCGATGCGGTAGATGGTCTGCTCCACATCCGGGCTGAGAGAAGGCATGGGATTTTTTAGATCAAGCGTCAGATTAAGTTTGAAGCGCGCCGCCGCGGATTCTGCAGCCCGCTGGATGGCGAGCGCGAGTCCCATATCTTCCAGTGAAGACGAACGCAGGGCTTTGAGCGCGCGGCGGGTTTCATCCACGCCCACACGAGTGGACTCGAGCGACTTGTCGATCAGGTCGCGGGTCTTGCCGGCATCAATGTCGAAATACGCTTTGGCAGTTTCCAAAGAGACGGAGATGGCGGTCAGGGAATGTGCCAGCGTGTCGTGCAGTTCGCGCGCGAGACGGTTGCGCTCGCGGCTGACCGTGAGCTGCTCGAGCGTGGAAGCATAATGCGTGAGGTTGGCATTTGCCTCTCGCAGTGACTCACGCTGTTCGCGCAGGCGCGCCACAAGCAGACTAATGAAAACTCCCACCGCAATAAAACTGATGGTGCGGATGATGGCGATGAAAATAAAAACGTAGATGCTGCGGGAATCCACGCTGCCGAAATAGATCAACCCCAGTTCGAGCGTAGTGGTGCCAACGCTGAACAGAATGACATGCGAAAGTTCATACTCCCATGCCACCAAAGCCAGAGCCACGAATAAAACAGGCAGTTGACGCAGCGCCATCCCTTCCGCATTTGCGAGTGGACCATTTGGAAAGCGCGGGGTGACGACGACATTAATGAAGATCGGGGCAGCTGAAATTGCAAGCAAAAGCAAAGGGTAAAAGGCTTGCCCAAGTTTTTTTTGTATCCCATCCCAATAAGAAAAGGCAAGAAAACCCAGAGCAACCAATCCGTTCGCGGCATAAAAGAGGAAAACAGGTCGCAGCGGATTCTGCGGAAGTTTGGGCAGAAGGATTTGAGGCGGCAAAGGCTGCCCGGGGACACCCTGCTGCAAGGGCGGGTTCTGCGAAATGGGCAGGTCGATCTGCGTGTACAACACAAAGTCCATCACTGCCATTGCGATCAGGAATCCGATCCAGATCCATGCGGCGGTGCGGAGAATTTTGATCGAGTCGTTCGCGGCGGTCATAAATTTATATTATCACAACCGCAATTGTGAAGGTCGTGCGCGCCGTCATGTTTTGCCGGAAAGACCCATGACAGGTGTCATGCTTGCCTGTGAACAAGTCCACGGGTTGAAATATCAAATGGTGACTGGCTTCACTCTCTGGTTTGGGGTGAAAAATTTAGAATGAGGGAAGGAAGAAGTAAAAAGTGAGAAGTAAAAAATTACGAGTGGTCGAAGACCACTTACAAAAGGAGCACTACATGACAACAGAAACCTTGCCCGCGCAAAAACCGTTTTTGAAAAAGAACCTCCTCCCTGGTGTGACCGTGGCAACCGCGCTCGTGATCGTCATCATGGCGCTTTCGCTCGGACTGCATCTTTACAACATCGACTCGATCGGTGATGCGAATGCCTATTACACCGCCGCTGTCAAATCCATGCTGATGTCATGGAAGAATTTCTTCTTCGTCGCGGCAGAGCCTGGCGGCTCGGTCAGCATTGACAAGCCTCCGCTGGGACTGTGGATCGAAGCGGTCTTTGCCTACTTCCTCGGCGTGAGCGGATTCAGCGTCTCGCTGCCCAACATTCTCGCGGGCATTTTTGGAATTCCGCTGTTGTACGCGATGGTCAAGAAATACGCGGGTGAGATGGCGGGGCTTATCTCCGCGCTGGTCATGGCGATCACCCCGGTCTTTGTCGCCACCAACCGCAACAACACCATGGATGGTCTGCTCGTCTTCTTCCTGCTCATGGCGGCGTGGGCATTCATCAAAGCCACCGAGTCGGGCAAACTCCGCTGGCTATTACTTGGCGCATTCATTGTCGGGCTGGGCTTCAACATCAAAATGATGCAAGCCTTCCTGCCGTTGCCCGCTTTTTATGCGCTGTACTTTTTCGGCTCCCAAGCAGGCTGGCTCAAAAAGATCGTCAACCTCGGCATCGCCTCTGTCCTGCTGCTCGCTGTTTCGCTTTCGTGGGCAATCATCGTGGACCTGACTCCCGCAGACTCTCGCCCCTACATCGGCTCATCGGGCGACAACACCGTCATGGGACTCATCACCGGGCACAACGGATCTTCACGTCTGTTCGGCGGATTTTTTGGACGAAACAACAATCAGGATGGACAGGCGAATCCTTCCGCGCCGATGGCGGGTTCAAACCCCAATCAGGGGACTCAGCCCCAGCAGGGGCTCCGCCAGGGTCCGCCGCAGGAAGCGCTCATTGCGTGCGCATCGTCTTCACAAGGTGACTCTTGCTCATTCACATTGCAGAATGGCAACACCATCGACGGAACTTGTTTTACTCCGCCCAACCTCGACGAGCTAGCTTGTGCTCCGCAGGGAATGATCCCGCAGGGGCAGGCGCCGAACGGACAACAATCTCCCATGGATGGTCCCGATGGACAGAATAATGGCGGCACGCAATTCAGCCAGGAGACAGGCGAGCCGGGCGCACTCCGCTTCTTCACCCAGCCCTTATCCAAGCAAATGTCCTGGCTGCTGCCCTTTGCGCTGATCAGCATTGTGCTGGCACTGTTTGGCTCACGCATTCAACTGCCCATCGAGTCAGGCATGCACAAGTCCCTCATCCTCTGGGGCGGATGGCTGCTGACCTGCGTGGTCTTCTTCAGCATGATCTCAGGCATCTTCCACTCATACTACGCCATCATGCTCGCGCCCGCGCTCGGCGCAATGGTTGGGATCGGCTTCACTCAGATTTGGGATTGGGGCAAAGAGAAAAGCTGGGCTGGCATTCTGCTTATCGCGGCTTCGGCGATCACGCTTGGCTTCCAACTCTTCGCAATGGATCAGTACGGAGAAAACCTGTGGTGGATGCTCCCCGCGGCGATTCTCTTCCTCGCTGGAATAGTTTTGATGGTCGCCCGCA
>JAGNWT010000040.1:19733-34118 GCA_017985935.1 Anaerolineales bacterium
AACCAAAATCTACCCACAGCCTACACCGGCTCCACCAATCAGCAAATGGGACCGGGCGGCGCGCGCCCGCAAGGCGGCGATGGGCGCGGTTCGAACGTCAATGAAGAATTGGTCAACTACCTTGAAGCGAACACACAAGGCATGGAATATTTATTGGCAGTGCCTTCGTCACAGCAGGGATCGAATCTGGTGCTTGCCACAGGCAGACCCGTGCTCTTCATGGGCGGCTTCAGCGGACAGGATGAAGTGGTCACTGCCGAAGACCTGGCAGCGATGGTCGCAAATGGCGAACTGCGTTATGTGATGTATGGCGGCGACCGCGGCGGCAAGCAAACCATTACGAACTGGCTGGAGGCTTCATGCACCGTGGCGCCTGAGTTCAATCAGTCCACGGCAGCGACTCAGCAGGGACCCGATGGCGGCGGACCGAATCGAGCGACAACTTTATATTTATGTGAGTAAACAATTACAAAACAAGGTCAGTGAAAATCCCACACAGCTCGTAAAACAAAAAGAGGCAGTCAAAAATGACTGCCTCTTTTTGTTCACTTATTTTTGGAGCGCTTCGTAGAACGACGGCGGAATATCCGCGACCCGATAGATAAGGATCGGCGAGATCCCATCAATGAAGATCTTATGCTCGGGCTGCAAACCACCCAAAGCCTGCACGAACATCTTCGAACTTTCGGTGCGCGGCGCGAGGGCATCGTTGATCACCAGATAATCGGAACCTGCCAGGCGTTCGAACATCGAAGTCATCCCGTCCTCTTCCAGGAACAGCGGATTAAAAATAATGGTCTGCCCGGGGAAGAAATAAGAGAACGGTCCCCGCCCGCGAAAAACAAAAACCTTCAACCCGGCGGCATTCGGCTTCTGCGCCAGATACGCCGCAGCCTGCTCCATCCCCTCGCCGTAATCAGATTCAGATCTCTGCCCGGTGACAATGCTCCACACCGGATTGTAATAAGTATAGTAATACGGATAAAAAGCAAATGCGCTGACCAACTGCAGGCTGACGAGAAAGACCGCGGTCCATGCTTTAACAGCGGGCTTGATCCCGGTCTTCCATTTTTCTCCCCACCTTTGGAGAAGAAAACCCCAGCCGAGCGCGGCGATCGCATCCACACTGACATGACTAGTCATGATGTAATGCGCAGAGTTCCTGCCTTGCGCCAAACTGAATAGCAGGATGAACATCACCGCATTGACGAATAGATACGCGGTCATCTTCTTTAATAATGGCGTGAAGCCAGTCTGCGCCTTGCCGAAGAAAAAAATAACAGCGAGCAGGAAACCGCCCCACCCCAGGGGAGTTCCGCGCCAGATGATGTCACCTACAAACCCGCGGATCGTTCCGCCCGCCGAAGCAAGACTGAAGGTTGAGGGCTGAAGTTCCTGAGTGACCTGCAAGCGTGCGCCTTGAAAGGCATAACTAAACGCATTGCCGTACACTTCATAAAGCATCTTGCCCGGCGCGACCCACATTCCCGGCCAAAGAACGAAATACGCCAGCGCCATCACAGCAAACCAGATGCCAAATATCTTGAGGTGAGCCGCAAGCGCAGAGCGAACACCATCCTGTTTTTTATTTTCCAGAAAAGAAATCAACAACATCAAACCAACCACCGGGAACATGGCCATTGCTGAAGACTTTGTCAACTGAGCGATGGAAGCCGAAACCGCGGAAATTAAAAGATAGTGCCGCTTATTTTTATCTTCAAGGTAAGCCATCAACCCGAACAGGGATGCCAAAACAAGAAACGCCACCAATGCCTCATGGCTCAACACCCGTGAATGTCCCAGAAAGAACGGAGCGCTGGAGATCAAAGCAGTGACGAGCCAGGAGAATTCGTCACCAAGCAAATGAGCCAGCAAGTAATAAATAACCAGCGCGAACAGAACGATCATGGCTGTTTGATAGAGCCGGCTGATGTACAACAACATCATCGGGTCTTTCCCATGCTCGACCAGGAAGGGATCAAACTTTTCCTTATCCACATCGAAATAACCCTGATCGAGAGCGCGATATTCAGGGAAATAGGAAAGGAAGGCAGCGGTGACAAAACTCATGGTGGTCACCGCAGGGTGATACTCGTACACGGTATTCTCCAATTCGCGCTGACCGAGGGCGTAGTAATAGTTCCCGCCTACTGACAGCCAGAAAGGTTCATCCAGCGTGACGAAGGAATTCAATCCCGACAGGCGCGGGGTGATGACCACTGCCATCAGCAGGATCAAGAGGAGGAGTTTGCGATAATTCTTCAATTCGATCACTCGTTGAAATAACTTTCTGGGATGTCCGCCACGCGGTAGATCTCCACATACTGCCTGCCATTGAGGTAAAGGATGTGCTCGGGTTTCAGTTCCTGAAGCAGGGGCAGTCTCTCCTGCAAACCAGAATAGACCACCAGATAGTCTGACCGCTGAAGGTTTTCGATCAACTGCGGCTTGTCATCGAACAGGATGGGCTTGAAGAGCAAAGTCTCACCGGGGAAGTAATAGCTGAAGCTGCGCCCGAAGTACACCAAAGCTGTGGCATCTTCGGCATCGGGTTTTTGGGCAAGGTAAGCCGCAGCCTCTTCCATTTTTTCGCCGTAGAAAAAGACCGGCGCATCACCGACCATGAGCAGGATCGGGTTCAAGTAGGTGTAAAAATAAGGCGCCGTGTAAAAAAGTCCCGCCGCTTGCATTCCGAGCAGCGCCGCAAAAACAACGGTCTGCGCAAAGACATTTCTGCCGAGCCACAAAAATCTTTGCGAAAGCCAGCGCAAGGCGTACGCCCAGCCCAACGCGGCGGAAAACTCAAAGCCATAATACGCCGCCAGCACATAGTGCGGCTGGTCGCGTCCTTGAACGAGCGCAAACATGCCGATGCAGGCAAAGGCTTCGATCAACAAAAATGAAACCAGATATTTCGCAAGCACAGGAAATTGCCCGTATCTTTTGGAAAAGAGAAAAACAACCGCGAACAAAAGTCCCAGCCAGGTGACGGGAGTGGTACGCCAGGCAATGGAGGTTAGAAAGTCAAATACGCTCAAGCCCGCTGAAGAGAGGCTGAATGTGGAAGGCTGGAGTTCCTGCGTGACCGAAAGACGCGCGCCTTGAAATGCATAACTGAACGCATTGCCATACACTTCATAGAGCATCTTGCCCGGTGCGACCCACATTCCCGGCCAGGCGATGAAATAAACGACAAAGAAGGCTGCCACCCACAAGCCATAGGTTTTGATGAACAAGGCAACCGCGCTGGAAATATTCCGGCGCTCACGCCAGTGAGTCCATGCGAAGAAGGCGACCATGACAGCGACCACAGCGAACAAAACAATGGACGAGGATTTGGTGAGGTTGGCGAGGGCGGCGCACCCTGCCGACAGGATCGCCAAAGCAGGTTTGGGATTAAGAAAAAGATGCGCGGTCATCGCGAGGATCGTGAGCAGGGAGAAGAGTCCCACCATCGATTCGTGATTCAACATGCGCGATTGTCCAAACAGATAGGGGGCAAACGAAGCGAGCAGAAGAACCACAAGGGCGGTGCTCTCATCGAGCAGGGATCTCAAAAAGAAGAAAGCGGCGATAAAAAGAAAAACATTGAGCAGAAGTTGGAAAAACCGCGCCCACCATAAAAGCGCCAGCGGGTCTTTGCCATGCTCGACCAGGTAGGCATCGAAACTTGTTTTTTCCTGCTGAAAGTATCCATCCATCAACCCGCGATATTCGGGGAAGTACGCGAGCATGGCCGCGGTGCCAAGCCACATGGTGGTAACGGCGGGATGGTATTCATACACCGTATTTTCAAGCTCTCCATGCGTGAGAGCGTAATAATAATTCGCGCCCACCACCAGCCAGAACGGTTCGTCTGCGGCGGTGAATTTTGTGAGGTTTACCGCGCGCGGCAGGATCATGGAGGCGATCACCAGCACGGCGATCAAAAACCGGAGGGATTTTTTCATAACGAAGGGATTATACCAAGCGGCATCCGGGCATCGAATTCTGACCACACTTGGTATAATTCGCGCTCTACAAAATCCTTTCGCATATTTTGCAAGGAGCAGGATGAAATACCATATCTGGACCGAAGGCTGCCAAATGAACGTGGCTGACTCACAGCGGGTCGGCTCTTCACTTGAGCACCTTGGTTATACCCTTACCGAAAAACCTGAAGATGCAGATGTTATTGTGCTCAACACCTGTGTGGTGCGTCAGTCTGCCGAAGACAAGGCGATGGGGCGGCTCTCTTCACTTGCGCCGCTAAAAAAGAGAAATCCCAATCTCGTCATCAATCTGATGGGATGTCTGGTGGGCGTGCGCGGCACGGAAAAACTCAAGGCGCGCCTGCCTTATGTGGATGTCTTCTCCCCGCCCTCAGACCCCGGTCCCTTGATCTCGCACCTGACCCAGGGCGAAGTCCAATCGCTGGAAGACGCGGAAACCACCCGCCGCTTCCTGATGATGGACGAGGAGCTGATCCTCCCCGTGGCAGAGCAGGGCAAACTCATCAGCGCGCATGTGCCCATTGTCTATGGCTGCTCGCATGCCTGCACCTTCTGCATCATCCCTTCGAAGCGCGGCGGCGAACGTTCGCGCCCGGTCGGCGACATCGTGGCGGAAGTCCGCTCGCTGGCAAGACAAGGCGTAAAGGAAGTGACTCTCCTCGGTCAGATCGTGGACCGCTACGGCAAAGACATCCCCGATGGACCCAACCTTGCCAAACTGCTGCGCCTCATCCATGAAGTGGAAGGCATCGAGCGCATCCGCTTCCTGACCTCACATCCCAACTATTTCGGCGACGATCTGATCGAAGCCATCGCCGAACTGCCGCGAGTCATGCCGCACATCGAACTTCCCATTCAGGCGGGCGATGATCAGGTGCTCGAAAACATGAAGCGTGGATACTCCCAACAGGATTACCGCGACCTCGTGGCAAAGATCCGCGAGCGAATTCCCGACTGTTCCATCGCCACAGACATCATCGTTGGATTCCCCGGCGAGACCGATGAACAGTTCATGGAAACCCACCGCGTTCTTGCCGACCTGAAACTGGATGTGGCGCATCTGGCACGCTACTCAGTTCGAGAGGGTACCGTCGCCACCCGCCGCATGGAAGACAACGTAACCGAAGAAGAAAAGATGCGCCGCTTCCGCCTGCTGGAAGATCTGCAGGAACAGGTTGTCGGCGAGATCAACAAGAAGTATCTCGGTGAAACGGTGGAAGTGTTGTTCGAAGAGAAAGTTAAGAACCGCTGGCGCGGACGCACCCCTACCAACAAACTGGTCTTCGTGGAAGCGGAAGAAGACCTGCGCGGCAAACTCCTGCCGGTCACCGTCACATGGACGGGTCCATGGTCGATGCAGGCGGTTTTGAAACAGCCCGCTTTGCTCTCTCTGTAACCACCTGTAGGGGCGACTCGCGAGTCGCCCCTACAGCATTTAACAGGGGTTTATAATTCCATATTCATATCCATGTCCATTAGCGAACTCGCAACCACCTTTGCAAATAATATTCTGCCCATCCTGCTGGTCAGCGGCACGGGATTCCTGCTTGGCAAATTCCTTACCGTGGATTCTCGCTCACTGGGACGGGTGGTCTTCTACGTCTTCAGCCCGCTTCTGGTATTTGACCTGATGATCAAAAGCGAACTAGACCTGACCCAGGCTGTCATCACAGTGGCTTTCACAGCTTCGGTCATCGCAGTGATGGGGACTCTCGCCTACGGATTCGGGAGGGTCTTCAAACTCGAAAAACCCTTTCTGCTGGCTGTCATCCTGACCGTGGCATTTGGCAACACAGGCAATTATGGGCTGCCGCTCGCAAAGTTCGCCTTTGGCGATGACGCCCTCGCCGCCGCATCCATCTTTTATGTGACCACCACCATTCTGTTCAACACAGCGGGTGTGGTGATCGCATCGCTCGGTCACATGGATTTCAGATCGGCTGTGCTTGGGTTGTTGAAACTGCCGAGCATCTACGGTGTGGTCCTCGCGTTGATCATCAAAGGCATTGGAATTCAACTGCCTTTGCCCATTTCACGTACAATTGAAATTGCCGCCAATGGATCGATCCCGCTGATGTTGATCCTGCTCGGTCTGGAGTTGACCCGCATCCAATGGTCGCACAATTTTCGCGCACTGGGGCTGGGCGTGGGCGTCAAGCTCGTACTGGGTCCGTTGGTGGGGCTGCTGCTTGCCAACCTATTTGGTCTGCACGGCACCGTCTTGCAGGGAACCGTGCTCGAAGCCGCCATGCCCGCGGCGGTGGCAACGACCGTGGTGGCAACCGAATATAAATTAGAGCCGTCGCTGGTCACTGCCATTGTGTTCCTCGGCACGGCGTTAAGTCCGCTGACACTGACCCCACTGATCGTATATTTAGCGAGGTAATGAAATGTCCCATCGGAGAAAACTGATCTTTAGAATAATTACGCTGCTGCTGATCGCCGCGATCCTGCCGTGGAACGCGCAGCAGGTTCACGGTCAGAGCGGGATCGAAGTGAGCGATGCCCGGGTGACGGTTAAGTTTGGGAGCACGATCGAATTTGCAGCGAAGATCCAAGCCCCGATTCCCATTCAGCAGGCATCCATCCTGTTCCGCGGCGTGAACGAAGAAGTGACCCGCGTGGAGAGCGTGCAGGTCGCGCCCGATGGCTCCGTGAGTTTTATCTACGATGCTTCGTTAAATGTCTTTCCGCCGTTCAGCCTGATCGTGTTCTGGTTCCAAGCCACGCTGGAAGATGGCAATACCTACACCAGCGAGTCGATCACCTTTCCATATAACGACAACCGCTTTCCCTGGCGCGAGATGAGCCGCGCGAACATCACCGTACATTGGTACGCGGGCGATGAAGCGTTCGGCGCATCTGCATTGGATGCCGCCGGCGCGGGCATGCTGGTCCTCAACGATTTTCTGCCGCTCACGCTCACCGAGAGCATCAACATTTACATTTATTCGAACACCACCGACCTGCAGAACACCCTGCTTTTGGGCGGCGAAGAATGGGTCGGCGGACACACCAGCCCCGAGCTTGGGGTGGTATTGGTGGCGGTCGCGCCGGGACAAAGTCAATCCACCGAGCTAGCCGCGAAGATCCCGCATGAACTCACCCATGTCATGTTGTATCGTTCGCTCGGACGATCATATGCCTCACAGCCCATCTGGTTGATCGAAGGAACAGCGACCATGATGGAAAATCCGCCCAACCCGGAATATCAACGCGCGCTTGAAGTCGCGAGTCAGAACAACGCATTGCTTTCATTTGCGGACTTGTGCGAATCCTTCCCCGCCGATGCAGGCAACGCCTATTTAGCCTATGCCCAATCCCAATCATTTGTCACCTACATCCGCGAGACCTATGGCACGAACGGGTTGTCGCGCCTAACCAAAGCCTACAGCGAAGGTTTTAGCTGCGAGCTTGGAGCCACCAACGCGCTCGGCACTCCGCTCTCCACATTGGAGGCGCGCTGGCGCGAAAGTGTGCTGGGGCAAAACCTTGGGATGGTTGCTGCCCGCAATCTCTCTCCCTTCATCTTGTTGATGCTTCTCGTGCTGGTCGTTCCCATTTGGGGCGCGATCGATCTGATCCACCAAAGGAGAAAACGTGCAGCCCAATCCAAATAATATCGTCCGTGCTCACATCTGGGTCAAGGGACGGGTACAGGCTGTTGGCTTTCGGGCTTATGTGGAGTATCACTCACTGCAGATCGGCGTTTTGGGCTGGGTGCGGAATATCGGCTGGGATACGGTCGAAGCCGTAGCCGAAGGAACTCAAGAACAGATCGATGCCTTCATTGAGATGGTAAAAAAGGGACCGCGCGCATCACGCGTGGATGAAGCCCGCATTGAATATGAAAACCCCACCGGTCTGCTGACCGGATTCAGCGTGAAGCACAGCATGTGAAAAAAACATCCCCCAGGCATACGCCCGGGGGATGTTTTTGATCTACGAAAATCCCAATCCGCGTTCCTTCAAGGAAACCCATCGATTCAAACCGATGACCATGTGGTCGAGCACATCGATATCGAGCAGTTTCCCAGCCTGCACAATGGCGCGTGTCACGGCCACATCATCCGGACTGGGAGTGGGGTCGCCGCTCGGGTGATTGTGCGCCACAATGATCGCGGATGCGTTGGCGCGGATGGCATCCTTGAATAATTCTCCGACCCGCACCTGCGAAGAATTGACCGACCCCTTATAGACTTCAACAATTTCCAAGACATGATTTCTGCGGTCCAACAGGATCACCCGCAGATGCTCCTGCTCCAAGGCAGACATCTCATATTGCACCAGAGCGGCGGCATCCGCGGGGCTGTTGATCGTGGCTCGTTCTTCCGGTGACTCGAGTGTGAGCCTGCGTCCCAATTCAATGGCAGCTTTGATCTGCGCGGCTTTGGCTTCGCCGATCGCGTGCTGTTCCATCAATTCCTTGATCGGTGCGCGATGCAAACCGCGGATGCCGCCAAACCTGTTCAACAAACGCTGTCCCACTTCCACGGCATTCTCTCCGACCACGCCCACCCGCAAAAGGATGGCGATCAACTCTGCATTGGTCAACGCTTGCGGTCCGAGAGATGCAAGCCTCTCCCGCGGACGGTCGGATTGATGAAGGTCTGCGATGCGATAAATGGGTTTTGGATTCGGGGCAGTCATAGGTAATTCCGTAAACGCCCGAGGCTTATGGCCTGCGGGGGCGGTTGCCCAATGAGGATTCAAACTGATTGATATTGCCGCGCGCCTGGGGCATTTGTCCGCGGGCAAATTGAGTGGTGATCTCATCGAACTTTCCACTGAATTGTGAAAGGTCCGGTCCCGCCCCACCGCCAGGTCCGCTGCCGCCCGCGCCGCCAAATTGGGTGAAGCCAGCCTGGGCATTCTTGCCAAGTTGGGTCAACTGGGTCAACTCGTCACGGCTGAGTTTGTCATCGCCCATGGCGTTCTTGGCGAAATCTACAAATTCAAAAGCAGATTGCAAAGCGGCGATCTTATCGGTCGGGATATTGTTCGGCTGGATCTGTGAAAGTTGATCCACGCGGCCTTGTTGCTCGGCCTGCAAGACCGAGAGCATATCCTGCGCCTGGGTTTGCAATTCCTGGGCATTGGTCTGTGCCTGCTGCGCGGCAGTTTGCAATTGGGTGATGGTCTCTTCCGCGACCGCCAGTCCCTGCTCAAGGGTGGTGCTGATCTCCTGCAGGGATGAGTCAATGGAAGAAAGGGTGTCATTCAATTGCGCCAGTTCCGCTTCAATGGCAGCCATCTCTGTGATCATATCGGTCGCAAGATCGGAATACAGGTTGTAATATTCCGCCATCAGGTCTTCGGCATACTCCACGTAATAATCGGCGTAGTAGTAATAATCATAGACATAAGCCACTTCTTCGGTTGTGACAGCGCTATCTTCTGTTGTGGTGGTCACCACGGATGTGGTCTGCTCGGTGGCGGCAATGGCTTCAGCAACCGCCTCATCGATCAGCGCAGCCAATTCCTCTTCGGTCAACTCCACATATTCAACGGTGGGACCCGGTGTGGGGGTGGCGGGCATGGCTGTTAATGTATCAGCGTTGACCGTCGCCTGCGCGAGAGCCTGCGCCTGTTGGGTAAATGCAATGGCTGTATTCACCGCATCGGGTGAGGCTGTGGGCGGGGTTTGCGATCCGCAGGCAAGGATCATGCTCGCAAGAATAACAACGCTGATAATAGTTCGGAAATGGGCTTTCATTCGGTTCCTCCTGGTCTATGGTCTGATCGACATTCACATCATACACGCGCAGGGCGAACATGTACTTAACACTTTTGTTCGGGGATGATCACGCGAATGCGGAAATAAAAAGAGATCGGAGTAACCGGTCTCTTTTTATTTATGGAACAGGCGGCGCGGTGGGGATGGGAACCTCCGTCACTTGCAGGGAGTCCACCTGCGCATTATCAAGCGGGGGGAATACCAACGGAGAAATAATAACAATGTACTTGTATGACCCTTCCGGCGGCGCTCCATTGGCGGTATCCACATCGATCAGGATTCCCGTACCCGGCGAAGGGTACAAGCTTGTGAGCGGTATCTCTCTGTTGTCGCACTCCGGCGTATCTACAGTGCAAGCCGGGTCGGCAGGCAGGAAGGCGGTATCAACGTTCGTGTTGCGATCGCGGAAGTGGTCACCCCAATTAAAGATCTCGTAGTAACTTCCATCCGTGGAGTTGGACAGACCCACAATGATCTGGTCCATGTGGATCACAGTCCCTGCTGGCTGCGGGTAACGTACCTCGTTCAGGATCAGGTCGTAATTCCCGTCGGGAGCGCCAACAATGAGCGGATTGTTACGAATATCAATAATGGTGAATGACCCGGGAGCGATCAGACCGGGTTGTCCATCCGGGGGACCCACACCAATATCAGCTGGCGGCGGAATGGGAACATAAGCCGGGGGCGGCGGGTAGGGAGTTTTGGTGGGTGTCGGCGGCGGCGTAGTAGCAGTGGCGGTCGCTGAAGGGGTGATCGGGGTGGCCGAAGCAGACGGAGTGATGGATGCCGTAGCCGATGGAAAAGGAGTGGCTGGCGTTTGCGGAACGAATGTCAATTCGTTGGTGGGCTTCAGCGTGATGGTTGGAAATGCGGTCGGCGTGGATGTTGAAGCCGGGGTTGGCTGCTGTCTGGTCGATGTAGGCGGCACAGAAGTGGGTGGGGTGAGGCTTGGGTCAAGGATGACAAAATCTGAAACAATATCATAACCGTCTGTGCCGGGGGTGAGGATGGTATTCAGCCAATCGAACGGAGTAAGGATGGAAGGCAGAAGCGGCGCAAACAACTGCTGCCCGGGCGCGTAGTCCAAACTCACTCTGGAACGCATTTCGGCATCCACGCTCCAGAACGGCACGAGTCGAATGGCGATCTGCCCGGCGACCAACATCAGAATAATCCCGATGGGTATGATGAATATCAATAAAGTCCAGTCGCGCCGCGCGCGTTCATTTCGGTCGGGAGACTTCATGACAGCTCTCCTGTTTGTTTCAGAACCGGCAGAACAACAAAGAACGCGCTGCCAGGATAAGAGGTTTCATCATGACCGGCGCTCTCCACCCAAATGCGTCCCCCATGCGCTTCCACAATTCCGCGCGCAATGGCCAGCCCGAGTCCCGGTCCGCCGCCTTTGAACTTTGTCCTGCCGGAAGAGTGCATCAGATAATCGCCAGCCTGCCCGAACTTCTCGAAAATGGTTTTATGCATGGATGAGTCGATGCCAATGCCGGTATCGCGCACGGTGATCTCAACCGATGGAGGTTCCTTCCCGTTCAAATATCTTCCGCTGACCGTGATCTGCCCGCCATCGGGCGTGAACTTGATGGCGTTCATCACGATGTGATGAAAAACCTTCGCGATCAATTCTCGGTCACCGGGAACGGAAGGCAGCTCATGAATGCCCTGCACATCCATTTTGATCTTGCGCTCGATCAGGGCTTTATCAAATTCTTTGACAACCCTTTCAAACACCTTCTCGAACCGCAAATTGGTCTTGCGTATCGAGAGCGTATTGCTGTCGATACGAGAGACATCCAGCATGCTTTCCACAATGCCGGTCATTCGCTCGGAACCTTCCAGGATTCCCTGCACCATGGAGTTCAACTCGGGGTCGTGCTTCGTATCCATTTCCAGCATTTGCGAATAACCCATGATGACCGTAAGCGGGGTGCGAAGTTCATGCGCCGAGACCTGAATAAAATTGGTTTTCATTTTATCCATGTTGTGCAGGATCTCGTTCTTATGCTCCAGCTCGCGGGTGCGTTCCTGCAAGCGGGCTGTCATTGTGTCGAAGGTGCTGGCCAGGGTGCCGATCTCATCCTTGGTGCTGATCCCTGTCCGTTTTTCAAGGTCGCCGCCTGCGATCGCCTGAGAGGTGTTCACAAGAGAATACAGGGGATTAATGATCAAACGGGAGACCACGAACCCGATCACCAGAACAAAGAAGAATACCAGAGTGAACAGAACCATGTAGGTTGTGCGGCTGACCTCGCCGGAACTGATCACATAATCCAGTGGCAGCGCCACGGCAAATACTCCGATGCGATCGCTCCCGACCTGCAGCGGTCCGTGAGCCACGCTGTAAGAGCGGCCGCCCACTTCAACATTTCTGCCCGTTACGATATCCTCTGAAACAATGAGCTTTGCATAATCTTCTTCAGAAAGCGAAACTGCAGTGAGCGCGGTCCGGTCGGCTGCACCCAGCGTAGTGCCTATGGCCTGTCCATTCCCGCCATAGATCACCACATCTGCCAAAGAGTTGCTCTTTAGCACCGGCAGAATGCTTTGGATCGAAGTGCCGATCATGATCACGCCGGCGAATCTTCCATTGGCAGATGCCACAGGAATGGCCGTGTAATAGTAAGTGCCATCATCCACATGATTGAAACCCAGCGCACGCTGAGGTTCGGCCTCCAGGTCGCGATCTTCAAGATAAGCGGCGACCAACAACGACCCACCCGCGCCTGTGTCACCAGATACCCGTATTGGATTTTTCTGTTCATCAAGTAATAGATGCGCCACTTCGCGCCCCTGTGGCGAGATCAAGATCAAATTTTCAACCCGCAGACCGGCGAAGAGCGGCTCGGCAAGCCCCATAGCCGTTTCATGATCTTCGGTCAGCATTGCATCGGTCAGCCCGGTGGTAAAGGCAAAGATACGGGCATATTCCACATGACGAATTTCCTGCCGCGCAAAGTTATCTGAAACTGCGCGCCCGGCTTCCAGCAATTGGTTCGTCAGGCGCTCCTGAACCGATCCCGCGACCAGGCGCGTGACCACATAGACCCCGATCACCGAAACGACCACGGTCAAAAGCAGGTAGGGCAGGATGACTTTGAGTCGAATACTCATAACAAATGCAACGCACGCCGAATTAAGGAAAATTCCACAATACCCAAACTGCAACCTAAAAGGTTAGACGGGAACACCATAGCCTTTCTTCCTTGCTACTAAAAACATACCGCCCGTCCAAAGTATGCCTGCTTATGCTTTCCTGCCCATTTTCCCACATTTTGCTTGCTTTATGTCAGGATTGGACGAAGGGAATTCACCAGACACCCGGCTTACAGTCTTTTCACGTAATGAATCAGCCTTTCTACTTCAAAATAGCCCAATTTTTGGTGTGCGCGGATGCTCGCCTCGTTATCCAGCCAGGTATCAGACGCCATCTCCGTGCATCCCTTTGCCCGCGCCCAATCCTCGGCGGCTTGATTCAGCGTTCCCACCACGCCCCGACCGCGATAATCGTCCTGCACATACCACCCTTCGATATATCCCACGGGACTGGAACTACATCCTTCGGCATGATCTCGCAGCCGGGCTTCGGTCAGACCGATGTTCTTTTCACCGTCACATGCAAACAATATCAGATAGTCGTCATCTGCAAGCAGATCGTCCATGTCAAAGCTCATGTAATGGTCGGGCACTTCGGGCCAGATCCCTTTGCGCATCCGGAACCATTCGGCTTTATCGGCATCTGTCACACGGCGAATTGAAATGTTCATATTCATCCTGAAAGAAAAAAACCCCTAAAGACCTGTGCAGTCTTTAGGGGTAACAACAATCCTATCCGCCGCCTCGCTTGCCGAGACGGTGATCGAGCATTAACACGGCTGTGCCGCGATCCTCGATCAACTTCAAATTTGCCACGATCTCCGCGGCGTTCTTTTCCTCTTCCACCTGCTCGGTGATGAACCACTGCAGCATCATCTGGGCGGGATAATCCTTTTCCTTGAGCGCGGTTTCATACAAAGCATAGATCGATGCAGTGACCTTGGCTTCGTGCTCGGCTACTTCCTGCGCCACTTCCAAAGTGGAGGTCCACTCGGTCTTTGGCGCGGCGATGGCTTTGAGGGTCACCTTGCCGCCGCGTTCATGGATGAAATCGTAGAACTTCATTGCATGCTCGCGCTCTTCCGCCTCCTGCGCCCGCATCCAATGCGCAAACCCCGGCAGGTTCTTGTCTTCAAAATAAGCTGCCATCGAAAGGTAAAGATAAGAGGAGAACAACTCCTTGTTGATCTGTTCATTCATTGCGTCTTGCATCACTTTACTGATCATACGTACCTCCTTGATACAAAAAAATTATACAAGGAATTCAGCCAAAAAGATACCAGTCTTAACTGCTTCTTATTCTGGGCAAAAAAGACGCCAGACCTCTTCGGGTCTGGCGTCTGGCGGTCGAGCATAAAGGGAGGGTTATTCGCCGAACACGAACAGGTCGCTCAGTGATTCCCGTTTGATATTATGGTGAATGGCATCGGCAAAGACGGGCGCCACGGTTAGCACGGTCAACTTCGGGTGCATCTTTTCCGGCGGGATGTGGACCGTATCGGTGGTGATGATCTCTGAGATCTGCGGAATTTCAGCCAGCCTCTCCAA
>JAGNWT010000108.1 GCA_017985935.1 Anaerolineales bacterium
CAGGACGAGTAAAACGTGATGCGATCTTGTCTTTGGTGTCATCGTCGGTGAGGACAACGACCTCCACGCCCGCGTCAAGCAGGGTGGAGACGACGTCGCTTTGCAGGAAGTAGATGATTGCCATGCCATGATCGGCAGAGATGAAGATTCGTTTGGTCATAAATCCTTTTCGGTATGGATAATTTTACCTGCAAGTTCACCCGGCGCTATTTTATTCCCCAAAGCTCTATCAGTCCATCAGCGCCAAAGGTAATGAATCCAGTTCCATCGGGCAGGAAATACACATTGGAAATGTTGCCACTGGGCAATATTTCTTCATGAGCTCTGAAGATGGATATTTGCTCTCCAGTTAGCATATTCCAAATGACGATATATCCATCTCCAAAACCTGTTACCAGTAAATCCCTTTCTGGAGAAAAAGCCGCTGATTCACCACGCACGTCCATTCTAGTCTCAGCGCCGTTTTCCGTATTCCATATATGCATCGTACTTCCCTTTAATACCCCAACCCCCATCAATATCTTCGAATCGGGTGAAAAATTCAAAGTCTCCACATAATATGCCTGCTTTTGGAAGATATTTTTGAGCGGGGCAACCTGCCATAGGAAAACTTCTTTATTCGCTGAATAACCCGCCAATAACGAGCCATCCGGCGAAAAAATAATACCCCCGGGCGTATCATACCCGGCAATATTCTGGATTTCGCCAGATACTTCAGAAACAAGGGAAATTCGGTCGGTCGTCCAAACCGCGAGATTATCGCCATTGGGTGAGAAGGTTATGCCATCACATTTTGGGTGAAGTGGAAGCGGGATAGATTTACGCTCTCCGGTTTTTTCAAATAGAATTACCAACTGACCATCTTTGCACCAAGCAGCCTGTGAACCACCAGCAGAAAAGAAAATACTCTGCGCTTCTGTTTCGGGGAAATTCCAAGTTGCAGGAAAAGCTATATCGCTGACTTCCTGCGGATAAAACTTAACCGTATTTTCAACTACATTCCACCAATAAATCTCTTCGCCGGTTGTGCCCCAAGCCAGACCATTCGACAAAATACTTTGTCCATCCAAACCCTTATAGATTCCAATAGAACCATACTTTTGCATTCCGTCCATAAATCCCCTTTCAACCAGCCAATGATAATCAGGTAGTTCAGGCGGAAGCGGCACGGACACAGTTGCAATAACCTCCCCCGTATTTGCATCAACCGTTAGGCGTTCGCCACTTAAAGGAAAATCTACAACAATACTTTGTCCATCTTTCGAATAAGTAATTTTAGGCGATGCGCCGCTCTTCGGCAGGGAAAAACTTTTTTTGATTTGCAGGTCATCCTGCAATAATGCAATGGTTATTTTGCATTCTTTTTCTTCACAGTAAATCTTGGCGATATGTTCGTCATCCGGCGAAATATCGAAATCTTGAAAATTACCGCTCAACCCCGGCAATCCTTCAACACCATCTTTGTGTAATTTATTTAACCAGAAATTGAACATACTCAAGTAGCGGTCATCTTTAGAGAATACAAAATCGCCGCTCCCCAAAAAACCACCCCAAATAAGTGACTGCATTTTCTGGTTCTGAACATCCCAAACGCCCATAACACCATCACAATAACCAGCAGCAATCAACCTTCCATTATGGGAAAAAGCAAGAACTGTGGGAGTTAAATATTCTTTCCGATCCTGGCACTTCTTATACTTATCCCAAGGTTGAGGTGTAGGGTCCATTATGAAATCCGCAGCCGAATACTCATCGATAAGCCGCAGGTCAACAATATCCCAAACTTTGACTACTCCATCGGTATGCCCGGTAGCCAAAAGCTTTCCATTTTCGGAAACTTGCGATATCACAGCGCCGGGTAGTGAGCTGATTTGTTCCCCACCCTCAGCATCATAAAGAAATACGCCTAAAGGTGTTTGCACAACCATAATATTCCCATTATCTGCATATTGAATGGGCTTCTGAACAGTAAAGGGGTTTTAGCTCCAGGTTGTACTCCAAGGGATTCCCTTTCCCCACGCAGCCAGCAATTTGATGTCTGTCACATTTTCCGGCGTGATCACTTGCGGCGCATTAGAAGATGGAATTTGTTGGAATTTATATTCATTTACTTCAAGGATGGAATTGGGTCCAGCCTGTGCGCCAACTTCCATTTCGCTATCAGGGAACAAGGGGGCATGCAATTTGAAATGCTTAGATGTTCCATTCGGGAAAACAAGATCCAACTCGTTACCAAGCGGATCTTGGAACAAGACTTGAATAGGAGTATCCGTATTATTCTCAAAGGACACAAGAAATTGCGAGTTCTCGCTTGTACCATCATAAAAAGAAATATCACATTTATTTCTATAGCATGAAATCTCCAGAAGAGTTACATCCTGCCACCAATCTTTACCCCAATCTCTGGGCCGCCCATAGATCATTATGCTGGACACATCTTTCGCTTCAAAACGAAGAGAAATAGTAAATGGGTTTTGCGTGGAAATTGGCTCATCATTATTAAACACCAAATAATATCCATCTTTTGTGTCCGAATCAACCGTGTTATCTATAATTAATTTCTCGTCATTTTTCACAATCAAACGGGGATAATCTTCGGAGTTTTTGAATAACGGAATTGCATTGACAGCTTCCGACACCGAAAAATTTGTGGGGTAAACAGATTCTGATGGTTTATTTTCAAGGCTGGTCAGGGCGACAAGCCCGCATACTTCTAATCTATCAGCGTACGCTGTAACAACAGCCATTTCCCCATAACTGCCAAGGAGCGTAAGGGACGTATCCTTTTGCAATGGGGTTACATTTGATAGATTTGAATCGCATGGAAATAAAAAAGTATCTTGCAATAATTTTGTTTCAGTTGCGGGAATCGGCGTAGCAGTAGGCAAGGTTGTCGGCTGTGGAGTTACAACATTCTCAGTAACCGGTAGCTCTGGACCCTGGGTTTGAGTTGTTGCTTGTGGCACACAAGCAGTGAGTACAAAAACAAACAGAAGAAGAGCTGTTATCCTTTTCATTCGTTTCCTTCGTATATGGATTTTTAGAACAAAACCAGTTAAATATCAAATAGCTATTTGTATTTTCCCCCAGTGGACATAATCAACGAGGCGACAAGATTCGCCTGGTCGATTATGAATAATACCAACTAAATATCTTGTTATAAACGGCCAGCAGCATCTTCTTGATCGGCGCGAAGTCAAGCACACGGCGGGCAAGTCCCTTTCCCTTTTTAGCTTTCGCCTGACCCTTGCCCAACTCTCCGCGCAAATATCCCAACGTATTAGACATGTTCATCGCCAGCGGATCGCTCACCATCAGGCGCAGCAGACCCGCATCGTTCATGCGATTGTCGAGTTGACGCACCTGTCCCATGGGCTTGTCCATATCGAAGGGCAGGAATTTTTGCAGCGTGGATTTATACGCCGTGAACTGCCAGTGACTTGCCCCCGCCAGCGCCGTAAGTCCCTTGTATTGGATGCGCCAGTCGCTGGTCTCGGCATAGACTTTTACATTCTCTTCCTCGGTCTGCCCGAGCGAGAGGTTGAACTCCAAAAAGGTTTCCCACGGAATGAACTGACCTTCATCCAACGCAGCGTTCTTCTTCGCCCACGCCAACGTGGAAGAATACAACTCCGGCGAGGTGCGGTACGGTCGCGCCGTGACCATGCCAACATTCGGGAAGTTTTCAAGCAGTTCCACCGAGCGTGAAAGCCAGCTCGGGGAGAATAAAACGTCCGCATCGGTGTAGGCGATGATCTCACCCGGCGCGCCTGCCAGCATCACATTCCACGCACCGCCCTTGCCCATGTTCTTCTCAGAGAAGATCAAATATTGAATGCGCCCCTCTTCTTTTTCATTCGCTAAAAACTCACGCACTTCCCCGCACGAACCATTGTCGAAGACCATCAAGTCGAAAGGCAGCCCCGCATCCTTGCGCATGGATTCGAGCGAGACCTTCAGCACATCGAGAGTCTCGGCATAGAACCCGCTCAGGAAGGGGATGTAATTCAACAGCGCAACTGTGATCCGCTCGGGGCGGGCAACGTCTTTGACGAACTTGGCAGGGTTTTGACCTTTTCTCATGTTAGGTTCCGGATTCCAAGTTTCAGGTTGAAGGCTCGAAAAACTTATAACTTGAAACCTTCAACTTTCAACTCATTTAAAAAATTTCTTGATTCGTTTTTGCCATCGCTTGGGGCGCGCAATATTTTCGATCACATTCTCAGGGAGAAAAAAGAAAACAGCACGCAGGAACAACTCAAGGCGGCGTGTGAAGCGCAGTGACGTCATCCTCGGGCGGGTAAGTTTACCATCCGCAAGTTGATGAGTTGAATCCAGGATCGTGTAACGCACATTCGCCTGCCCGCCCGCGAGACTGATATTCACATTGGTGTCGGGATGTTCGTAATGGGGCTTGGCGCCGGGCAGGTGGCTGTAATCGTGGTTCTGATGCACGATCATCACCGAGGGCGTGCAATCGATCACGGACCAGTTTTGCCTGCGGGCGTTGTAGATCATCCAGTTATCCCAACCGGCGCGCCCAATAGTGAAGGCGGGGACATCCGCATAGCACGATCGCGGGAAGAGGAAAAAATCGCTCCCGGCGGGACGGTGGAGCTGGTTCTGTTTTCTGACATCTTCCCTCAGCCGTGACTGCCAACCTTCGGCAAAATCGATCGGCGAGGTGATGTCGTAATCCCAACGCTGGCTCAAGAGCACGAACTTGTCCTTCAAGGTCGCGGCCTGTTTCGCGGCAGACACAAAGTCTGGCATGAGCACCATGTCGGCATTGATGATGCAAAGCAGGTCGCTGCTGGAATTTTCACGCGCCAGTTTGAACATGGACGAGATCAGCGGTGTGCCGCCTGCGTTGCGCTCCACCTGTGGAATATGCTTCACGCCAAGTTCGCGCGCCGCCTCGGCCAGCCCGGTCTCTTCGCCGAGCAAAATGACCTCGACATCGGGCAGCAGGGTCCACGACCTGATCGCGCTGCGCTGGATCATCGCAATGTGCGGGTTGGTAAATGGTTTGGGGGCAGAGAAGAGAGTAAGAAAGGTCATTGGGGAACAGTGTTCGTTCAGCGCTTCAACGCGCGCTTATCAACATCCTTGTAATGTTTATGCTCAACTCCCGAATTGATCTGAGCCAATTCAGGATGATCGTGAACAAGGTCGAGCACTTCCTTCCAGGTGAAGTCATCGCGCCCGTCAAAATGACCGTACACCTGACGCATGAAATCCAGGTCTTCAGGGGTATCCACCGTCCAGCGGTAATCGCCAAAATCAGTGGTGTGATTCAGCAGCGCAACCCGATACCCGCGCGAGGAAGTGCCGGTCTGCAATTGACGGCTGATGGCGGTCAACTCGACACCTTCGTAGAAATACGGCATGGCATGCTCGCGGTGCTGCGGCTCTTGCGCTTCCTTCCACGCTTTTTTCAGGCTTTTGAAGGAGCAGGCTTCGACATCCAAGCCGATGGGATAGGTGCGAGTCCACGGCGGCGGAAGACGGTTGCAGACAAAATCATAGTCATCTTCCAGCAGGGTGCCGACCACGTCATCCACCAACTGCGGATCAATGACCGGGCAATCGGCGGTGATGCGGACAACATAATCCGCTTTGGCTTGAAGCGCGGCTTGATAGTAACGGTCGAGCACATCGAACAGGCTGCCCCGGGTGCAGGGAATTCCGCTAAAGTCGCAGTACTCCGCCACCGGGTCGTCTGACGGGTCTGTTGTTGTGGCGAAGACCACTTCGTCGAGAGTCTTTGCACGCGAAGTGCGGGTGAAGACGCGGGTCAACATCGGCTGACCGGCAATATCCGCAAGGATCTTTCCCGGCAGGCGTGAAGAGGACATACGTCCTTGAATAATGGCAACGATTTTTTGTTTCATGATTTTATTGCAGGGGCGGGGTTACCCAACCCCTACGCAGATTGCGCCTCAGATGGAATCGGCTCGGCAGTGACAAATCCCTTGGCGCGGAATTTCTCCACATAATCGCGCACCATGAAATAATCCAACCCGACCTGTTCGGCAATGTCGAAGACCGAATGTTCACCTTCGAAGCGCATCATGATCTTTTCGATGGCGCGGTTGAGCGCCCAGTTATCGCGCCAGTCCACCCACAGCCCATTGCCGCTCAAGAAGACCGGCCCGCGAAAGGTGCGCTTCGGGATGTAATTGGTGGCATAAATGCGGATGATCTGCTCGGCGGTTTCCGCTGCACCGACCAGCATATCATCATGCATGATGTCGAGGTTGTCATCGGTGGTGTGATACTCGTCATAGGGCCAGCGGTTAATGGAGATGCACGGCACATTCACACCAGGTCCGTTGATGACGCGCTCATCGTTGGCGGGAGCCGCAGCGAACTCACGTTCATCGTGCGCGACATTCCGCACAATGTGATGGGTGATGCGGTCGAGCAGGTGGGTGTGCTGGCGGGAATGATGCCAGGCGATCTTGTTCTTGTTGCCTGTCATCTCCATGAAAATTCCGCCGCGCAGATTTTGGATCAGATGCTCGTTGTGCGAGAGGTAGACGATGGTGCCGATAGTCTCGGGTCCGAACCAAAAGCGGACGGACATCGAGCCCGCGGGCAGCGGATTTTCCGCAAGGCGGCGCGCCAGCTCAATGGTGCTGACCACGCCAGCGCCGTCGTCATTCGCCTGCATGGGATGGCAGGTATGTGCCTGCACAATGATCTCCCCCGCCCCGGGAGTCGGTCCGCCTTCGGGGTGGATGACGGCGGTCGCCATCTTAAAGCCCTGCCCGGGGTCGGTGATGAACTCGGACTTAATCACCGCGCGATATTTTTTGTCCCGCGGCAGTTTGTCAAATTGATTCTTCGGCAGACAGAAGCCCCAGTTGCGGTCGTAATACTTGAACACCCACGGAATGGTGTGCGGGCGTTTCTCGTTGAAATACAAATGCGATTGAAGTTCGTCGAAGGTGAGGGTCTTATCCACGGGCAGGGAATAGGAAACGATATGCAGCGGATTATTCTTGAAATCCACCACGCGCTCGCCGCCTTCGATCTCCAGATACGCCTCATGGACAACATACCGCTCGGGCACATACCATGTCCACGCTTTTTCAAGCGGAGCATAGCTCTCGATGGTGTAGTTGGCTGAATCGGGCATGTATGAGCCGACGATCTCCAGCGTTTTATCGTGGTCATCGGAAGCGAGTGTGCGGTGCAGGGGGAAGAATTCCGCGAGGACCGATTTCAAAGACGTATATGATTTCATAATTCACCTTGATAAACGTAGATAAACAGGGATTTTATTCGTGCTTTTCGTGCTCTTTGTGGATCAATACTTCGGCTCTTCCACGTAATGCAGCTTCTCGGGCTGCTCGCGCACAATGGGACCCATGTTATCAAAGAATTCATTGGCGGTCAGATAATGCACCTTCGCCGCGCCAACTTGAATCTCCTTGATGACGCCCGCATGAAGCAGGTCGTTCATGCCCGGCACAATGTAGGTCTTCACCCGGTCATTGCTGCGCACGAACATGGTATAGGTCTTCACCTGGGGCTTACGGTCATAGCCCATGTAAATGCCCGCGAATTCCTTGATGCGGCGGTAATCACAACCGACGTTATATTCAATGTAATGATGCATCGAGAACGAGTTGTTGAAATCCAGCCCGATGCTGATGATGGTCGCGTTCAACTTATGGAACAAGGCAAAGGCAGAGTTCGGTCCGTAGGCTTCCACATCTTCGGTCAGCGAGAACTCTTCGGCGCGTTTGCCCAAAACGGAGAAACTGTAGATCGGGTGCGGAGTCCGCTTTGCGTTAGGTCTGAGGCGCGCCTGCTCGGTGATCATGCCCATCTTCGAGGGCGTCTCCAGCACATCGAAATAATGCGTCTCCGTCCATGATTGAAAATTGAAGGCAGGGAACATCACCGTGCCGTCCTTGCCCATCAATTCCTGCATCACATCGATCACGGTATCCACACCGCCTTCCACGCCGCCAAGCGATTTATACGAAGTGTGAACCACGATCGTATCGCTTTGGATGTTGACCTTCCCGAACCCTTCGAGCAAATCTTTTTTATTGAGCATTTTTTCCTCCGAGACTTCGATAAACATTCATCAAGGCTGCGGCATTCTTTTTCCAATCCGCGCGCATCTCTGCCGCCCTGCGGCTGGACCTGCCGATCTCTGGCAGTTTCTCCCTTTGAGCGATCGCCGCCAGGATCTTTTCGGCGAGGTCATTCGCGTCGCCATCACGGAACAACCAGCCGTTGTCATCATCGAACACCCACTCCTTGTTGGCAGGGATGTCTGACACCAGGCAGGGAAGTCCGCATGCCAGCGCCTCCATCAATGACACGGACGAGCCGTCTACATGCGAAGGCGAGATATACAGATCCGCCTTATGATACCAGTGAGGCAGATCAATTTGCGAGACCTGCCCGCCAAAAGTGACATAATCTTCGACCCCGCCGCCCTGCAAAATCCTGCGGATCGCCGCTCCCTGCGAGCCGCCACCCAACAATATGAGGCGGACATCTTCACTCTGCTGCGCCACCTTCACAAAGGCGCGCGCAAGCACATCCACTCCATAGCGTGTTTCCCACGATCGGTTGCAGAACAGCACAAAACCTTCGCGGGCATCATTTACATTCCGCATGCTGTAGTGATCGAGGTCAACGCCCCAGGGAAAGACAATGGTCTTTTCGGGATTCATGCCATACACAACCGCCTTGTCCTTTGTGACATTGGCGTCGCTGATAAAGAAAGTGGATCGTTCAAGCGTATAGCGGGTCACCCATTCCCACCATTTGTTACGGTGGACATCATCCATCAGGTCAAAACCCCACGACATGGTGAGCAGGGGACGAAATCCGCTCAGGGTGGCAATGAAGGCGCAGGTCTGAATGGGGCCCGCGTGGATCAGGTCTGGCTGAATCTCTTTGACCACCCGCCGAAAGTCGAGAGTCAATTTGATGAGGTTGCTCCACTTGAACGGTTCACGCCCGCCCTGCCAAATGACCTGATGCACATTCTCCG
>JAGNWT010000109.1 GCA_017985935.1 Anaerolineales bacterium
ATTTCACTGAAAATAATCTCGCTGTTCCTCAATCTTTTGAAGACCTCGCGAAGACTGAATACAAGGGATTGCTGGTCGTGGAGGATCCCGCCACTTCTTCGCCAGGGCTTGCCTTTCTGCTTGCCACCCGCGCGCACTTTGGCGATGGGTATCTCGATTACTGGAAAAGCCTGAAAGATAACGGCGTCGTCGTTGTGGATGGATGGGAAACCGCCTACTACACCAATTTCTCCGCTTCCTCTGGCAAGGGACCGCAGCCGATGGTTGTCTCTTACGCATCCAGCCCCGCCGCGGAAGTATTCTTCGCCTCCGAGCCGCTGACCGATTCCCCGACCGCATCCATCGTCGCCTCGGGCATGTGCTTCCGTCAGATTGAATTTGTGGGCATTTTGAAGAATGGACAAAACAATGATCTTGCCCAAAAATTTGTAGACTTTATGCTGAGCCAGAAATTTCAAGAAGACATGCCGCTCAATATGTTCGTCTATCCCGTGAACAAAAATGCCCAACTGCCCGAAGTCTTCACAAACTTTGCACAGATTGCAGAAAGCCCCGCCGCGCTCTCCGCCGCCGAAATCGCATCCAACCGTGACGCGTGGATCGAAGCGTGGACAGCGGCAATGAAGTAAACCCTTAAATGCAAAATCAAAATTTAAACCACGGAGACGCCCCCGAAAGAGCGTCGGGACGACGTGAGACACTGAGAACAAAAATTCTCCGTGCCTTCGTGTCTCCGTGGTTTGCCCGTCTTTTACTCTGGCTCGCGCCGATTCTCTTTCTGCTCATTTTTTTCTTCCAACCCCTCGCGCGGATCATCGCACTTGCGTTTAATTCGTCCGCCTTCACGCAGAACAATCTTGAGACCATTCTCTCCGTCGCTGGCTTCACTTTTTATCAAGCGATTCTCTCCACTATTCTTACTTTCGTTCTCGGTCTACCGTCCGCCGTTCTCTTCTCCCGCTTCAACTTTCGCGGCAAATCTCTGCTCCGCGCCCTCACTGCGGTACCGTTCATGCTACCCACTGTTGTAGTTGCATCAAGTTTCAATGCGCTTATAGGTAATCATGGCTTATTCTCTTTCCTTTCTTCATCCTTCATCCCTCATCCTTCATCCTTTTCTCTCATCCTTCTTGCCCACGTTTTTTACAACACCACCATCGTCATCCGCATCGTCGGCAACGCCCTCTCCCGCCTCGACCCGAAACTCGAAGCCGCCGCCCGTTCCCTCGGCGCGGACTTGTTCCATGTGTGGAAAGACATCACCCTGCAATTGCTGCGCCCGTCCCTGTTTGCCGCCGCCTTGCTCGTCTTCATGTTTGACTTCACCAGTTTCGGCGTCATCCTTTTATTGGGCGGCTCGAACTTCTCCACCCTCGAAGTAGAAATTTATCTGCGTGTGCTCAAGCTTCCCAATCTGCCACTCGCCGCGCTGCTTTCCATTATTCAATTGATTTTCACCCTTATCTTTTCCATCCTCTACACCCGCACCATCAACCAAGTCACCACCCAAACTGCGCCAAGATTTTCAATTGCAAACAAACCAAAAAATATAAAAGAAAAAATCTTCATCGCCACGCTCTGCATTCTGCTTTCTGCATTCTTCATTCTGCCTTTAATTTCCCTCCCCATCCGCTCCCTCACCCGCCTCGAAGCGGACCGTGGTCAACGTGGCGAAGTGCAATACGGATTCACCACCGACTATTACAAGGAACTTTTCATCAATCGCCGCGGATCTTTGTTCTACGTCCCGCCGATTCAAGCCGCCGCCAACTCGCTTGGATACGCCAGCGTCACCGTTTTTCTTTCGCTCGCTCTCGGCTACCCCGCCGCGTACGCGCTTGCCAAACCGACCCGCCTCGAAAAATTTCTCGACCCGCTTATCATGCTCCCATTGGGTTCGTCGGCGGTCATGCTTGGATTGGGCTTCATCATTTCCTTTGGTCGCTCGCTCGCTTCGCCGTGGTTCGTTCCCATCGCGCATACGCTGGTTGCACTTCCGTTTGTGATTCGCACGCTGCAACCTGCGCTCGCTTCGATCCCTGAACGGTTACGTCAAGCCGCATCCACTTTGGGCGCATCGCCGTTTCGCGTTTGGCAGACCGTTGATTTTCCCATTCTTTCCCGCGCCACCTTGAGCGCCGCAACTTTTGCTTTTACGGTTTCGCTCGGCGAGTTTGGCGCGACCCTGTTGCTCACCCGCCCCGAGTACCCGACCATCCCGATTGCCATTCAACGTTTTCTATCCCAGCCTGGCGGTCTCAACTTTGGTCAGGCGATGGCGATGGCGACCCTGCTGATGCTGCTCACCACGCTTGCGATTCTTGCCATCGAAAAACTGCGCCTTTCCGACTCTGGAGAATTCTAAAATGCTCGAAGTTCGAAATATTTTCAAAACCTATGAAAACAAACCGCTCCTGCGCGGCATTTCATTTTCCGTTGCGCAGGGCGAAACTATTTGTTTGCTCGGCGCATCAGGCAGTGGAAAATCAACTCTCTTGCGGATGATCGCTGGTCTGGAGTTTCCTGAAAGCGGACAGTTCCTATTTAATCAGATTGACCTCGCCCAAACTCCGCCTCACCTCCGCGACTTTGGCTTGGTCTTTCAAGACTATGGGCTTTTTCCTCACCTGAACATTTTCGACAACGTGGCGTTCGGGTTGAAGATGAGAAACGTCCCCGCCGAAAAAATAAAACCAAGAGTCGCCGAGATGTTGGACTTGGTCAATTTGACAGGTTTCGAAAACCGCAAAGTGACAGACCTCTCAGGCGGCGAGCAGCAGCGCGTTGCTCTCGCCCGCGCCCTCGCGCCAAGTCCGCGCCTGTTGATGTTTGATGAACCACTCGGCGCGTTGGATAAATCTTTGAAGGAAGATTTGCTGAATCAAATACGCATTATTTTGCATAAAACGAAAATCCCCGCAATCTATGTCACGCACGATCAAGATGAAGCGTTCACCATTGCCGATCGCATTTTGCTTTTACACGATGGTGAGATCATCCGTGATGGCGCGCCTGATGAAGTGTGGAATCATCCAAACTCTGTCCATGCGGCGCGGATGTTGGGGATGGGGAATGTCATCGAAGGCGTGTTTGCTTCGGCGAATAAAGTCAAAACAGAGGTTGGTATATTTACTTTGAATTGCAAGCACAAACACTCAATGGGAGAATCAATCTCTTTGCTACTGAAACAATCAGAAGATGGCGATGACGAGATTCAACTCAAAGTTGAAGACGTGCTTTTTAAACGGGACCAGTTTGAGGTCCAGACAAGGAGCGGGCTTGTCATCCACATGAAGAATGCGCCCAAGATCGGTCAGACTATTTGTGTGCAGATTAAGGTAGAATGTCTGGCATGAAGGTCTTGAAGAAGAATCTTGCAGATGAAGTGACCTGGCAATATGACGGTGTCGTGCTGCGTCGCGGCGAAAATGAGATCACGCTCGAGGCGTTATTCAACCGCGACGATACGCCATTCATGGATGTTGTCTTGAAGCGTAATGATCGTTTTGTAGAAACATTTTTTTCAGACCGTTGGTATAACATCTTTGAGATCTACGACCGTGATGACGGCAGCTTTAAAGGCTGGTACTGCAATATTGGCAAGCCCGCCATCATAGGGGATACTTATGTTTCGTACGTTGACCTTGCGCTGGATCTGTGGGTTTCGGCAAATGGGGTGCAGGCAATTTTGGATGAAGACGAGTTCGAAGAATTAGGTCTCGATGATGAGATGACCCAAAATGTGTACGATGGCTTGAGGGAACTGCAATATGTTCTGGCAACAAAAAATCCTCCGATTTGAGTCGGAGGATTTTTTGTTGTGGATATATTTTTAGCCGAGCGCTTGGACGATCTGGTCGCCAAACTGCCAACCCAACGCGAGAGTGGCGCAACAGCAGCAAAGCAGGACAACAACCACAATGCCGATGATGAGCGCAGTGTTATTTTTCTTCGGGGCTTCGGGGGAAACAGGCATTTCGTTCATGATTTCTTCTCCTTGTGAATGATATACCGCGCAATTGTTTTACGCGAAGATGAACTTGGGGACATTTGGGATTATATCAGGCACTTTGCGGCTTGTCTGTACGACGCCATAGCCACCAAAGTACTAGGGCAAATAAAATCACCAGGACGGTTCCCATGACGATGGGGAGCAGAACTGCGAAGACAGATGCCATGAAGGCAAGGATATCTTCGGCAATGGAGACCGGTATATTGCCTGCGCCGCCTGTGGTGGCTGTGACGGCTGGACGTACCGCCGCCGCTTTGACCGCATGCACACCGCCCGCCATGAGCAGACCGCATGCCAGCGCAAGAACGGGGCTGATGTCAGTGACGACGTTCGCGCTGGCCGCGAAGGCGATCGCTCCGGCTGCCGGGCGAACCACGGTCTGGATGATGTCGTTGATGTGATTGACCGCGGGGACTTTATCGGCCACCATTTCGATCAGCACCAACACGCCCAGCAGGAGCAATATCCACGGGTTGGCGAGCAGATCCCAGGGGTTGCCGAGGGTGAGTGTTTGGGGGAAGTAGTGCGCGATCGTTCCCACCACCAGCAGGGGGATGTACGCATTAAGCCCTGCGCTGGCTGAAAGCCCAAATGCAGAGAATATGCCGAGTAACATTTCCATCTTTTGATCTCCTTTATAAAATAAAAAAAGCTGTTCTATATACGAGTCTGGTGCAGATTTTGTTTCCTAGCCGGAGAGCCCGGGCATGCCGCTCCAGGTGCCGGTCAACTGCAGGCGGACAAGGTCAATGCTGAGTACCATCAGCAGGGCGAGGGTCAGCCCGGCAGTGAGCGGAAGCCAGAGTTGATGGACCTGATCAAGGGTATTATCCTGTTTCATGATCATGACCCACAGAATGGCAAAGACGATCACCAGTAAAGACAGGGTTCCCAGGGCGCTGAGGTATGCAATGGGGTAGAGCACGACCAGGCTGTCGGTGAGGATGAGCAGGTTGACGATAACGATCATCCCGATGAGCATGCCGAACGATCTCCACTCGAGGGCGGGGCGGTCGTCGAGCGTGCGCCAAAGGGTTTGATTCACCACGGGGTAGAGCATCGCCGCAAGGGCAATTCCCATGCCGCTCCCTGTAAAGAGCCGCAGAATATTGTTCGGAATGTACAGGTTGGGGATGTTATCCAGCGCGCCTCTGGATGTCTGCTTGAGCAGGTACAGATAAGAGTTGCTGCCGTCGATTCCAAAAGCAAGGAAAAAGATCACCAGCACGGCGATGATCCCTTTTGAGGGCAGCCTGCTTCTGCGCTTGCTGACGAAAGCTTGAAAGATCAGCGCTGCGCCTGCCGCGTAGAATTCGCCCGTGCATCGCGCGCACAGCGGAAGCTGCCGCTCATCGATCTGGAAGGAGCGCGCGTCAATGCGATGGCAGACCGCGTAGCCGATGGCATCCAATTTTCCGAGCGCGCCTTCGGGAGAGAGGTACATCCATGCTGCGAAGGCAAGGACCGCCGCGACTGGCACGAACCAGCGCAGAAGAATTTGAAATTTGTTGATCGTTGTTTGAGTTTCCATTGATGTCATTATATGGGTAATAAGAGTGGATGGCAAGAAAGTTGTTAACTTTAAGGTATGATATGAAAATCTCACGTTCAAGGAGAGCACGCAATGAAAAGAATCGGAGTCCTTACTGGCGGCGGCGATGCCCCGGGGTTAAATGCGGTCATCCGCGCGGCAGTGAAGACAGCCATTGGCGTGTATGGCTGTGAAGTGTTCGGCATTCGTAACGGTTATGACGGCTTCCTCGAAAAGGATGGCATCATTCCGCTGGGCATGGAGGAAGTACGCGGCATCCTACCGCGCGGCGGCACGATCCTTGGTTCTGCCAATCGCGGCAACCCCTACGCGCGGAAGATCATCCGCGATGGGGTGGAAGTGACCATTGATGTTTCAGATGAGATCGTAAAGGGCATCAATAGATTGCAGCTTGATGCGCTGCTCGTGCTTGGCGGCGATGGCACTTTGCGCATCGCGCATGAACTTGCCGAAAAAGGTGTGCCTGCCATCGGGGTTCCCAAGACCATCGATAACGACATCGGCGGCACCGAAGTGACCTTTGGGTTTGATACTGCATTGAACATCGCCACCGAGGCGCTCGACCGCTTGCATACCACCGCCGAGTCACATCACCGTGTGATGGTGCTGGAGCTCATGGGGCGCGATGCGGGTTTCATTGCTTTGCAGGCGGGCATTTCCGGCGGCGCGGATGTGATCCTGATTCCAGAGATCCCATTTAAGTTTGAGAGCGTTCTGGCAAAGGTTCGCGAGCGCGCAGAGCAGGGACGGAAGTTCAGCATCCTCGCTGTTTCTGAGGGCGCAAAACCGCAGAATGGCGGGCAGGTCTTTTCCAGAAAAGGCGACGAGATCTACGTGCCGCGTCTCGGCGGCATCGGGCAGCTGGTTGGAGAATACATCGAGAAGAACGGATTCGAATCGCGTGTGACGGTGCTGGGGCATTTGCAGCGCGGAGGAACTCCCACCGCCTTTGACCGTTCGCTGGCAACGAGATACGGCGCTGCGGCGGTCCGCCTTGCGGCTGGCGGCGGCTTCGACCGCATGGTCGCTTTGCGCAGCGGAAAGATCATCGATATCCCGCTCGCAGATGCGACAGCCATTCCCAAGCGTGTCAAACAGGAAGATGATGCGGTCGTTACCGCGCGGAATGTGGGTATATCGTTCGGAGATGAATAAGCCCGGTCTTAAAGATGCGGCAACGATGAATCAAAAAGAAGGTTGAGGAATTCCTCAACCTTCTTTTTATCTCTAAAATTCCTGAACTATTTTCCGAAAACGAACTGACCGTTCTTGTAGAATAACTCACCATCCACAAGGATCTCTGAATCGGTGCGCAAATCGCAGATCATGTCCCAGTGAATGGCGCTCTTGTTCTTCGAGCCGGTTTCGGGATAGCCCGCGCCGAGCGCCATGTGGAAGGAACCGCCGATCTTTTCATCGAAGAGAATATTGCCGGTGAACTGCTGAATGTCGAAGTTCGTACCGATCGCAAACTCACCGAGGTAGCGTGAGCCCGCGTCAATATCCAATGTCTTAAGTAGAAAGTTCAGATTCTTGTCGGCTTTGGCTGTGCTCACACGCCCGTTGGAGAATGTTAATTCTGCGCCTTCCACGCTGCTGCCGCTGTAGTTGGCGGGATAGGTGAACTTCACCCAGCCGTTGACCGAGTCTTCGACCGGACCGGTGTAGATCTCACCGTCGGGCATGTTGAATGTGCCAAAGGAATTCATGAACGTGCGTCCCTTGACCGATAGTGTCAGGTCCACGTTGGGACCGCGCAGGATCACCTGTCCCTTGCCCTTCATAAAATCCACTGCGGCTTGCTGCTTGCTTTCCACCTGTTTCCAAAATGCAACGGGGTCATCTTCATTGGCATGCACCGCGCCGAAGACAAAGTCTTCATACTCTTTGAGACTCATGTGCGCGTCCTGGGCGTATGCTTCGGTGGGGTAGAGGGTGGTGACCCATTTGAAGGAACCATCCGCTCCGCGACGGAACTGCGCCTCGGTAATGGAAGAGAGCGCCTTGCCACGCCGCTGAAGCTTGGACGGGTCGATATTGGATGTTCCATGAGTGTTCGTTGCCGAGTGAATGCGGATGCGTCCCTCAAACTGGTCGTACGCCAATTTATAGAAGGTTGGCACGAAATCCAATTGGGTTTCTTTGGCATAGGTCAGGTACATTTCGTCCTGACTGAAAGGCATCATGCCGGGCAGGGCAACCATCATGTGCGGGTTGCCGCCTTTTTCGAGGATCTGAATATACAGCTCGCGTAACAGCGGCTCGGCGGCGGTTGTGCCTTCAAGCAAGATCCGGTCACCGGGAACGACACGGGCGGAATGTTCAACCAATACTTTTGCATATTTTGAAATACGAGGATCAGCCACAGTAGACTCCTGTTTTGTTAGGTTACATCACAAATTATATCATGCGCGTTTACGAGGCATTTTTCGCTGAAAATGCGGGTGATTTTTCGTTTGGGAAAATGTAACTTATGTCACGTGAAATTTTGCAGGAAAAGGATATGATTAGTGGTAATTGACTTATTCGTAAGGAGATGTGATGAACGTTCTATCAACCAAATCGACTACGGCCTGGGCAGAAGTGGATGAACAGGGGCGGCTCATTCTTCCGCCCGAAGTTGCCCGCCAATACGGGCTGAATCCCGGCTCAAAGGTTCGCCTCGACGAAGGGCATAACTTTGTCCGCATGCACCGCCCGGTGACTCACCTAACCAAGGTCTATATCGAGCCGACCGTGGCATGCAACCTCGACTGCATCACCTGCTTTCGTAACGCCTGGGACCAGCCCATTGGCAAAATGACCGAGGCAACCTTTGAAAGCATCCTCAATGGCTTGAAACAAATGGACCCGATCCCCAGTGTTTATTTTGGTGGAATCGGCGAACCGCTCTTTCACCCCAAGACCATCGAATGGATCCGGCGCATCAAGCAGGAGTTGGGTGTCAAAGTGGAACTCATCACCAATGGCACGATCCTGACCGAGAAGAAATCCCGCGAGTTGATCGATGCCGGACTGGATGTGCTTTGGGTGTCGATTGATGGCGCCACCCCCGAAAGCTACACCGATGTGCGCATGGGTGCGGAACTTCCCAACATCGTTGCGAATATGAAACGCCTTGTCAAAATGCGCGCGGCAGGACATTACCCCAAACCCGAGATCGGTGTGGCATTTGTTGCCATGAAACGTAATATCAAGGATTTGCCAGAGGTGATCAACATCGGTAAATCCATCCGTGCCAAGTATTTCTCGGTGAGCAACCTTCAGCCGCCAACCGAAGACTTGCAAGGTGACCGGCTGTACAATCAAGCCACCCGCAATATTGCCTACCTTAATGCCGAGCATCTTCCGCGCATCAGCCTGCCCAAAATGGATTTTACTGAAGAAACACGCGATGCCCTTTTTGCGGT
>JAGNWT010000041.1 GCA_017985935.1 Anaerolineales bacterium
CAAGGATGTCCGCGTCCAACTGGGTAAGATAGTCGATCAGGAGCGGCGAGCGGTCAATCCCCTTGAATGGGTCAGATATGCGCTCATCGTTGGAGCGGTCTCGCCCTGCACCGTAGAGGATGTTGTACGTTGCAACCTTGACTGTGACCAACGGCGCGGGTGTGCCAGTCGCTTGGGGTGTGGCGGAAGGTGATGGCGTGCTCGAAGGTTCAAAGCTTTGTTTCGAGACACAGGAGGATAATAAAACCACTGCCAGAGCGAGGATGATCCCGGGATTCAATAAGCGCTTATTGTTCATACTATTCCTTTTTTTTGAAACTCTATGACATTGCCAAAAAATCTACTTACTGCAACCTGCCGCCTTCCCACGCAATTGCAATCATAAATATATTACACCTTAAGCAGTCCGCAGTGTATGCAGTACTTTGAAAGAGTGACATAAAAACCTGTTCGGTCTATATGCGCCGAAGCAAAACACGGGAGTCGGCAAGGTCTTTGCGTCGTATTTTGCCCAAATGATTAGCCTATTTCCTCGAGCGTTCTGAGACGGAACTCAAGGTGGAGCCGGCACTGCAATCCACCTTTGATTCGCGGGTGGAATAAAGTTACCCACAATACTATTATGAACTATTATTATTACTCGGGTGATTTGAGTATTACATCCCCCCTAATGGGGTCTTTCAGTGTGTGCGCGTGGACGAGTTCGTCGGACGCGACTGGCTGGCCGCCAAAGTGGACGCCTTCCTTAACGACTCAAACCGAAAATCAGGTGCTTTTTTGTTGATTCGAAGTGCCGGCGTCGGCAAGGTCTCCTTTTGCATGGATTAGTGCAGCAAAAGAGCATTACTCCAGCCATTAGTGATATTTGTAATCCTGTCAATATTCCGATGCTAGGCATACCAATCCGCCCCTCAAAAAGCCCGCTTTGGGATTATGGTGATTCCCTATTCTGCTTTTAGCAGTATTACGATCAACTCTTAACAACAAGAGGTAGTTTCTGGAATGGGGCAGGTAGGGGTGGAGAGGAAAAACTGCTTTCGTTCCTATATTGATAATTAAAAAGAAAGTTGTATAATGAGTTAGCTCTGGAGGGTGGAATTTATAACTTTTAAAGGGTCCCTCCTGCCACAAATACCATCCAGTTATCGGGCTTGTCCCAATCCCATCAACTACTGGAAGAGTGTGACGTCCACACTTTGCTGCGACTCCCGACTGGTATCTTCTATGCTCAGGGCGTCAAAGCCAACGTCCTCTTTTTTGATCGGCGTACAGGCGGTGAAAAGGCATCCACCGAAAAGCTTTGGATTTACGATCTGCGTACCAACATGAACTTCACCCTTAAGACCAATCCGCTCTCACGAGATGACTTGAATGAGTTTGTTAAATGCTATAACCCCAAGAATCGCCACAAGCGTAAAGCCACGTGGAGTGAGGCAAATCCAGAAGGGCGTTGGCGTGCATTTACCTACGAAGAGATTACGGCACGAGAAAAGGTCAACTTGGACATTTTCTGGTTACGAGATGAATCGTTGGAGGATTTAGCTAATCTGCCAAATCCTGATGTGCTGGCATTGGAGATTGTCGAAGACCTACAGGCTGCGTTGGTGCAATTCGAGTCCATTGCAGATGAATTGGGCGAGGAATAAATGGCTTTATTACCCGCCAGGACCTTTTCAACGGATAAGATGACAAGTCAAGACCCAACCAAACCATCAATCTATATCCTCGGCGTATTTGCAGGTTCTATTGCAAGGGACTATTGTGAAGAAGCCCCAGCTGATACCGCTAAGAGGACGAGTGAATTATGGGTGTAAATGCCAGCATTAAGCGGGTGGAGCATTTGCTGAATCCGCGTGATGCGTTGGGAGCCTGTCTCGCAGACGGTGCGCGGGAGCGGCGGCAGCGCTTGAGTTGGCGTTCAGATATGACTGCACCGGATCAGGGGAATGAATAATTTCAGTATCTCAAGTAAACGCAGGCAAGGATTTGCAACCACTGATAATCAATATCAATAAAAAATTAAGGATAAATAATGAGATGATAAAGTAATATTTCCGCACTTGATAGGATTTTACAAATAAATTATTTTCACTTTTATGCGGAACCCATTTGGTTGAAAATGCTTATAGACCAGCCTGAGTTAGGCTTTTTTAGAATAAAAGGGGATAAGTCAGCAGGAAGCGATTTCAACACCAGGCGGGATTCTTTACTACATTCAAAGCAATCCATTAAACCCAAAAAGCAGACGAAACGCTGCGAGCGCAGTGACCATGAGTTTCGGCATAAGCCATTTGGCCTATAGGGTGTCGGGCTACATGGCTCTTCTATGAATCGATGATGTTAAATAAACTAAGGTCGAAATTAATCATCATTCCAAATAGGAGAAATCAAACATGGAAAACACAATGACCCACTACATGGAACTGCTCGCCACCAATCAACCCTGGAACCTGATCATCTTCATGGCGATCCCCGTTATCTTTGCGGAGTTCATAGCGGTTACTGAATTGTTCATTCTGCTCAACCGCGACGGGAATCAAAGCCTGAGGCGCTGGAACAAGATCGCTGGCATCATCATCGGGATCTATTTCACGGGTGTCTTCTTTTATCTTTTCACGACCGCTGTGATCCCGCTAACCATGGGCGGCGGCTGGCGCGGAATTGCAGATGTGATCGCAGTTGGGTTTTACCTGTTGGGGATCGTGCCTCTCGGTGGGATGGCACTGATGGGGCTGGGATTGATCGGAAAAAATCTCGATGAACCTGCCCAGTTGAAACTTCACGCAACTCTGGTGGCGGTCTTTCTTGTAGTTGCACATGTCGCCATGATCTTCGGGATGCTGGACCCCACCTTGTTCACTGGAAATTCCATGCCAATGTAGGCGACCAGGTCTGGTTAAATTTTCAAAAAAAAGAACATTCAACCTTTCAGTTGCAAAACCTTGTGTTGAGGCTGAGAGGTTGAATTGTTTAAACTCCGAATTGAAAAGCGATATACTTCCGAAATGGAGAAACCCCTGCATAAGATAAAAACCACCATCAAGGTGCTGCTGGCGGATGACCATCATATGGTGCGGGCTGGGATCCGCCAACTGCTTGAGAGCGCCCGGGATATTCGTGTGATCGCTGAAGCGGGCGATGGAAAAACTGCGCAGTCACTGATCGAGAAGCACAAGCCCGATGTGGCCGTGCTCGATATTCAAATGCCAGAGGTGAGCGGCATTGAAGTGACCCGCTGGGCGCGCGCGCATATGCCCCAGATCGGAATCTTGATCCTGACCGCCTACGATGATGAGCCCTATGTCAAAGCGGTGCTTCAGGCGGGCGCGCACGGATATGTGCTCAAAACAGCGAGTACCGATGACCTAATTCAAGCCGTGCGTGATGTGCACGAGGGCAAGTCAGTGCTTGACCCCGCCGTCACTCGCAAGATCATGACCAGCTTGTTCAACGTCCCTGAAAAAAAGGAACTCGAATCGCTCACTGACCGGGAATTGGATGTTTTGCGCCTGACCGCGAAAGGCTTTACCAACAAGGCGATCGGCGTTCAACTGAAGATTAGTAATCGCACCGTTCAGGGACATCTTGCCCACATCTTTGCCAAATTACAAGCCAACAGCCGTACTGAGGCGGTCATGCGCGGCGTATCGCTTGGGCTGATCGCGCAGGTTGATGAATGAAGAATAAATTTTTTCCTGGTTGGCGGGGACTCGTCCAGCTTTTTGCCGTCACAATTTTGCCTCTCACTCTCCTGCTCTTGGCGGTGGTTATTGGCAGTGTCTCTTTACATGAGCGTGATATGCGATCTCTGGTAGGCGAGCGCGATGAGCGCGCCGTTCGGTCAGCGGCTGCGGCGCTTGAGTCGGAGTTGTATCATCGCGCAGATACTCTTTCCCTGCTTGCGAATTCAATGGATGGAGACCCGATCAATGCGGACCTGTACGCCGGCTTTGACGGAGGAATTGCCTACTTCGACTCGACCGGAAGGATGATCCGAACCACGTTGCCTTCTGCATTTTGGAACTGGGTTTCCCAAAACAGACAAACCCTCACGCTGGCATCCTCTTCCAATCCCAATGTTGTTTTCTCACCCACTTTTTCTGACCCTGCTTCGGGAAAAGTCTATGTGCTTGTTTCCATTTACTCTTCGCTTAGAGATATGACCATTGCCGGCGCGTTCACGCCCGCCGCTCTGGCATCGGAGGTGCTTTCTGCGGCGTATCCGGCAGAGAACCACGCCACAATTTTTTTGATGGACTCTTCACGCCGGCTGCTTTTTGTGAGCGGATCGCTTGCCCATGAAAGCCTGCCTGAAGATCACCCTGGCGTATCTGAGGCTTTGCTCGGAGAAAGCGGCACGCAATATGTGGAGCTGTCCGATGCTGAGCATGTGATTGCGTACAGCCCGATCTCCGTGACAGGCTGGGCATTGATTTCTGAAGAGGAGTGGGGGCATGTAGTCAGCCCGTCTTTGCAAGCCACCCAAATGGCGCCGTTGGTTTTTATACCTGTCTTTATTCTGGCTGTGATCGCCTTCAGGTTTGGCACAAAACAGATCGTTCAGCCTTTGCAGAAATTGGAAGCCAAAGCCGCTGCGCTGGCAGCAGGAGATTTCGATTCCATCAATGAGCCGGTTGGCGGCATTTCTGAGGTTCAACATCTTCAGCAGGAATTAACCGAGATGGCGCGCAAAGTGCAGTCTGCTCAGGTGGGACTGCATGATTATATTGGCGCGATCACTTCTGCGCAGGAGGAAGAGCGTTTGAGGCTGGCACGCGAACTGCACGACGATACGATCCAGTCGGTGATCGCGTTGAAACAGCGCGTGCAGTTGGCGGAGAGATCGGTCAAGGATAAAGCGGGGAAGGTATCGCTTCAAAAATTAGAGATCCTTGCCGAAGATACCGTTCAAAACCTGCGGCGCATTATCCGCGCATTGCGCCCGATCTATCTTGACGATCTGGGATTGATGACCGCACTTGAAATGCTGGCGCGTGAGATCAAGTCTCCGCGGGTGATATTTCACAGTACCGGTCAGGAGCGGCGGCTGGATCGAAACATTGAATTGGTTTTGTATCGCATAGCCCAGGAAGCCTTGAATAATGTGGAGCGGCACGCCAGGGCATCTCATGCGTCAATCGCCATTCATTTCGCGGATCACGAAATTCGTCTTGAAGTGCAGGACGATGGACAGGGATTTGTCATGCCTGAAACTCCCACAGACTTTGCGCTGGGCGGTCATTTTGGTTTGCTGGGAATGAAAGAACGTTCCGAACTGATCGAGGGCAGTCTCCTGGTTCAGAGCCAACCGGGATCAGGTACCCGGGTGTTGATCACCCTTCCAGTGAGCGGAATGCGTTGATCGATGCTGGATTCCTGCGGCGTGATTTATACTTGAGCCATCAGCTCCGTAGGCTTGGCGATCTTGCGAGGCTTTCAAATGGATTACGCGATTAGGGTGCAAAACGATTGGGATTAGTGTCCGTGCTGCGACCATCGGGAGTGGGCGTTTAAGAGATAATTGGGAGAGTAATGTTATGCCGAAAATAAAAGAAGTAAGAGGAAAACCTGGAAAAAAAGAAACCATATCAGATATAGGGGTCAAATTCTTGCTAGAAGAGTTTAATGCTGTAAGGTCATTCAAAGAACAAAGTGTTGCTATTGCAGACAAGAGAGTGGACTCTCTTCTCACTTTTGCGTCAGCCTTGGCTGCTGGTCTTGGGCTCTTTTCGCGGCTCAATGTTAGCACTGAGAATTTCCTCACTATCGCAGAGGCGGGAGTACTGTCTCTCTTATTAATCGGGGTAATTACTTTTAAACAAGTAGTAGATCGTAGTATCCTAATTGTTGATTATATTCGCTCGATCAATCGTATACGTGCCTACTTTGCTGAGCGAGTGCCTCAAATACAACCTTATATACTGATGCCTATATCGCATGAGTTTCCGTCATATCAATGGCAATCGAGTAACCATCGGATTCCAATGGTGATAAATGGAATTGCAGTTGGGGTAATCGTGATTATCGGAAATATGTTATTTGTAAATAGCGTCAGTCCCAATTTAATCTTGCTCGCTATTGGGATAATTGTTGCGCTGTTGATTTATAACCTGCAATCCTTGTATGCAAGACGAAGTTTCCAAATTGCAGAGCGAAAATCTCGCGAGATGAGGGCAATTTCGCTATTTAAGTCTCACCAAGATTTTCGCGAGGCAACAAGAAATTGAAAGCGTGGCTGGCATTGCTCCCACTCGACGCGAAGCGGCTCGGGGACTTCGTGTGAGAGGCGCAGTCCGCTACGGGGGAGGAATTGCGCCCGTTTCGCGAAGCGGGGCGGACGTTGTCATCGTCCCCGAGCGTAGTGAGTGGGATACCGTCCGTGCTGCGACCATCGGGAGTGGGCGTTTAAGGGAGAGTTGTAATGTCAAAGATGAGCAGACTTGCAAAGTTTGGACTTGTAATCGGCGGATATGTGGCGGCGTGTCTGGTTGCCTACGGTGCCGTATATGTCAACGATTTGTTTGTGGATCCAGCGGTATTACAAGCCTCATCGGGGATGTTCGCATTTGGGGATCTGATCCTCTTTGTTGGAGTATTCGGTCTCCTTGTGCTCATCCCAACTGGTTTTGCACTTTACTTTTTGTTGAGGAAACTTCTGAAAAGAAAGGAATAGTGATGGCTGGCAAATATACTCCGCTCGAGGATTACTTGCGCGATTTACCCGCAAACCAAAAAGAAGTTGCTCTTTCTTTTGAACAGATCGAAAAAATATTGAATGCTAAGTTGCCAGCATCTGCGTATGAAGACCAACGATGGTGGGATCATGAGACAGAAGGCAATCACGTCAATAAGCGTGCATGGGCAAACGCTGGCTGGGAGATTGAGAGTGTTGATGTCAGCAGGAAGCAAGCAAGGCTGGTTCGGGTAAGATGACAAAAGTCAATGTGCTGTTAAAACGTCTGCAAACATTTGAGTTCCTGCAAGGGTTGGACCCTGAGACCCTGGCTGACCTGGCTCAACGATCTGTGTGGAAGGTGTTTCCGCCCAATGCGGTCATTTTTTGGGAGGGAGATCACGAAAGCAATCTGTATTACCTGCAATACGGTTCATTGAAGGTGCTCAAGGCATCGCCTGATGGACGGGAGCAGGTATTGCGTTTTATTGGCGCAGGAGAGATGTTCAACGAAGTGGGGGTGCTTGCAAAACGTCCGAATCCGGCAACGGCTGTTGCGTTGGAAGAATCGGGGTTGTGGTTGATCCCGCGTTCGGCGCTGGAAGAGATCGTTCTGGCGCACCCGCAAACCGCCTTGCAGATCATCGCCAACATGGCAGATAAGATCATTGGGTTGGTCACGCTGGCTGCGGATCTGTCGCTCAAGACGGTCGAGGCGCGCTACGCTAAACTATTGCTGGATCAGGCTGAAGGCGATCTGATCGAGCGCCGCCGTTGGACGAATCAGACCGAGTTGGCGTCACATTTGGGGACGGTGCCCGATGTGCTCAGCCGGGTCATCCGCGAGCTGACGAAGGCCGGGCTGATCGAGATGGACAAGCAGCACATTCGCATTCTCAACCGCGCGGGCTTGGCGGAGCGAGCCATGTTACGGGGAGATCAAGGATTGGGTTGAAAAACCCGACAAAAGTCGGGGCGTGAAGCGGGGACTTCCAGTAAAGTCAGGCATATCAAAGGAGACGATATGTCTGAGACAAGTCAAATCTATTTTTCTGAAACAATTTCAAAAGCGGTCTTTGCGGCGGATGGTCCCAAGCCGCAGTTTTTGCTTGACACGCCCAAGTTCAAGGCGCTGGTGGTGGGTCTGGAGGCAGGCGGGCAAATTCCTGTTCATCCCGGTGAAGCGGCGATGTATCACTTCCTCGAAGGCGAAGGGCTGATGATGGTGGATGATGAGGCTTTTGCCATCAAGCCCGGCGCGACGGTGGTTGTGCCGAGCGGCGCGCGGCGCGGCATGAACGCGAAGACGCGGGTGGTGTTCCTTGGCTCGAAAGGCGAGGCGTAACCCATGTTGACCTCTGCGGCGGTGCTTGCCTTTGTCGTCGGGTCCATGTCTATTTTTGCAGGCGCGATGGCGATGCGCGGCTGGAACCCCGGGTATTCTGTGCTGGGCTGGCTGCCTGTTTATAACTTTGTGATGGGCATCCTGACGGTCTTTATTCCCACGATCCTTATTTGGAGGGGCAGCCGTTACGCCATGATCTCTTCCATTTTGTTCTTTGGCATTCACGCCGGTGCGACCGCTCTGCTTTTCCTGGGCTTTCGTGATGTGGTTGCCACCCAGAGTTTGTTTGCCATGGCTTTTCGGATCATGGTCTGGCTGGTGATCCTGGCTTTATTGTATTTTCAAATGCGCGGACCAAAATAATTTTACAGGAGTAAAAAATGAATCAAAGTAACCCCAAAAAATATCATCCCGTTCAGGTGACCTTGCATTGGCTGGTCGTGTTGTTGGTGGCTGCCGCGTTCGTGATGGGCAAATCCATGAGCGGTTTGCCGAACGATGTGAACAAACTCACGCCGCTGGCGCTGCACATGGGCGTGGGAATTTTTACGCTGGTTGTGATCGTGGTGCGTTTTTTCACCCGCCTGAAACTTCCCAAACCCGATCATGCCACAGCGGGCAACGCCCTTTTTGACTGGATCGGCAAAGCGGTGCATTACGCGCTTTACCTGCTGGTCTTTCTCTTGACTGTGAGCGGGTTGTCGCTTTCGATGCAGGCGGGACTTGCGCCGATCGTTTTCGGCGGCTCGGGTTCTCCGCTCCCTGCCGACTTCTTCGACTTTACGGCGCGCATGCTGCACGGCTTCATTGCGCCCGCCCTGCTTTTGCTGGTCTTGCTGCATGTCGGCGCGGCGCTCTATCACCAGTTCATGCTCAAGGACAATCTACTCTTGCGCATGTGGTACGGAAAATAAACCCGCAGGAATTGTTCCCTTACTCTTTTGCTTCTTCTTGAAAACATAAAAAGGAAAATAAAATGCCGATCCCATATTTGCTTACTACCTTACTTTATATCTTCGTTGCCTTGTTCGCCGCAGCGGATGCTTCGCTCGTCAGCATGAACATCTTCAGCGCCTTCCCTGCTTTGCGCTGGGTGCGTGTTCATTTCATCACGCTGGGCATTCTTTCGCAGGTGGTCTTTGGTCTGCTGCCTTTGCTCACCGCTTCGCTTTCCAAAAAAGCGCGACCGTCCATGCGCTGGGATATCTGGCTGACGCTCAACGCGGGTCTGGTTGCGTTGGTGGCGGGGTTCGCAGGTGTGAACCACCCGATGATCTTCACAGGCGGCACGCTCATTTTCATTTCTGCATTGATGCTGCTTCTGCAACTGTGGGGCATTCGCGGCGGCGATGCGCCCGCCAGCCTTAAGTTTTACATCACGGGGATTTTCTACCTGCTGGTCGGAATCATCATTGGCACAGGTCTGTTCCTCAACTGGAGCGATGCGCTCTACATCAAAGTGCCGCTCGAAGCGCACATCCACGCCAATTCGTGGGGATTCATGTCGCTGGTCTTCGCAGGCTTGCTCGTGGACTTCATCCCGATGGTCACTGGCAAACCGTTCGCTTCAAAAAATGTAACGGCATATATTTTTTGGGGCATGACCCTCGGCGCGTTCGGGCTGGTACTCGGACCGTGGCTGGGCGGAAGTCTGCCTCCCACCGTGGCGGGATTGGTCCTGCACATCTCAGCAACGATCACACTGCTCGTCTCGATGATCCGCACCTTGAATCAAAATGGAAAACTGGGCAGCGCGGGCGGATGGCATCTTGTCTCTTCGTACATTTGGATTTTGCTTCCTGTGCTGATGGCGCCCACGATCCTGCTCGGATTCATTGAGCCGGGTCCCATCGAATCGACCGCGCCTCAAGCCTTGATCTATGGCTGGGTGCTGCAATTTGGCATTGCCCTCATCCCGTTCATTGCCCGCCGCTTCTTTCTCAAGGATGAACATCCGCAGTTGGGTGGGGGATGGGGCAGCCTCGCCGCCGCCAACCTTGGGAGTGTGCTTGTCTGGGTCAGCATTTTCAGCGGACCCGCCAAGGGAATTATCTACGGGGTCGCTTTTGTACTCTACGCGCTGGCATTGATCCGCCCGCTGAAAGAGATGTTCGACATCGCCCGCAGTGGATTGGCAAAGTACGAACTGGCATAAGCCCGATGAAAGCAAAAGTCCCAAAGGAATTCCTTTGGGACTTTTTTGTTACTTCCAAATATGCCCGTACTCGAACTCGCCTTTGAGCAGCTGGCCTTCGGCGAACCGCTCAAAGCGGAAGGGAGAGATATCCACTGTTTTGGGCTTGCCATCGAGGATCAACTCGGACATGCTTGCGCCGACTGCCGGCGAGATCTTAAAGCCAGTCCCGCTCATGCCGCACGCGAGATAAAAGCCCTCCGGTCCCGCCGCGCCGAGAATGGGTCGCTGGTCGAGAGAGATTCCATCCCTGCCCACATGGATGGAGTGCAAGCCGCTCTCCTCCAGCTTGGGAATGCGCTTCAACATGGCATCGATCAGGTTGTCGAGGAAGTTGGGCGTAGGGGTCTGGTCTTCGGCGTCGGGCGGTTCATTTCGCAGAGACTCGTCTTCGCCAGCCGCGAGGATCAGCGCGCTGCCCTCGGGACGGAAATAGCAATTGATGGTGTCGTCGATCACAGCGGGGAACCTGCCGAGTGATGGCGGGCGATGTAGAAAGGCAACATCGTGCGTCCAGGTTTGGAAGGGGATGTCCACGCCGGCCATCCTGCCGATGTGCGCCGCCCAGGTTCCAGCCGCGTTGACAATGATCGGGGCGGAGAGATCTCCCCGGGTCGTGGTCACCCCGCTCACCCGTCCGCCTGATGCGAGGATCCCGGTCACCTCGCAGTTTTGGATCAGAGTCGCGCCCATCCGCTTGGCGGCTTCCAGCATCGAGTTGGTGGTCAGGGTCGCATCTGCGTAGCCCGAGTCAGGTTCGTAAGCGGCAAAGTCGAACTGATCGGTCAACAGATCTGGGAAGAGTTTCTTCACATCGTCTGCCGTGATGACGGAGGTGTTGATGCCGATGCGTTGATGGTTGGCGACGTTGCCGCGCAGCTTGTCTTCGTGCTCGCGTTTGGCGATCTGCAAAAATCCGGTCTGCATGAATCCGCACTCGCCGCCCACGCGCTCACGCCAGTTGCTGAAGTATTGTTTGAAACTGACGAATGCCAGCTCAGACTCTGCCCTGAGGTCGTAGTGCATGCGCACCAATCCGCTTGAGTGACCGGTCGCGCCGGAGGCGACCGTCCTGCGCTCGACGATCAGAGGTTTGAGTCCGCGCTCGGCGAGGTGAAAAGCGATGCTTGTGCCGACCACGCCCGCGCCAATAATGATGGCATCGTAGGATTGTGTCATGTCAATTTCCTTTGCTCGTTTATTTAATGAAAGGTATTTTACCGCTTATCTTTTAGGGTTGGTCTTCATCCACCGCGTACACAAAATTAACCACCTGCTCGCTTCTTCCGCCCGTGGAGCGGTAGAACTCGATGGCGTGTTCATCTTCTGCGTGCGCCAGCACAAAAAATTCCCCGACCCCGTTCATTTGGCAATACTGCCGCAATTGCTGAAGCAGCGCTTTGCCGATGCCCATTCTTTGGTGCTCGGGTTTTACCGCCATGTCGTACAGCAGAACTTCTGAAGAATCCGAATAGTACATCGGCAGGACGTAGGCTGTTAACCCGCCAAGCACTTTGTGCTCATGGATCGCTGCGATCGCAATAAAGCGCGGATCGGTCAACATGCGCTGCAGGTGGGCTTTGCTTCCAATGGCGGGTTCTTCTTCAAAGACAGTGTAAAACATTTCGATCATCGCCATAAAGGTATCTGTTTCAGATTGCTTGAGTTGCTTGATTTCAAGATTTTTGAGAAATGCGCTCATGGAGATCTCCTTCACGTTAAAATATTCCGTATCATAATCGAAACTCTATGGCAAAATAGAAGCGAGGAAACCGACCCATGCCCAACCATGATCGCACTGTTTGGTCTTCAGAGCAGGGAGACCTGCGCAAACAATCGCAAGACTCCGCTCATTCCCGATCGCTGCCGCCGCAACAGCAGACCGTTTACCTGCACCGTGATTCCAGCGGGCGCGCCGGCAAGGCTGTCACACTCGTCAAGAAACTCATCCTTTCAGAAGAAGACCTGAAAGCCCTCGCCAAAAAGTTAAAGCAGGAATGCGGTACAGGCGGCACGATCAAAGACGGGGTGATCGAAATTCAAGGCGAACACCGCGAGAAGATCGCGGCGGTTCTGCAGAAGCTTGGTTACAAGGTCAAGATCGCAGGCGGATAGCCCCCCGATCTTTTACGGCTATAATCACCAGCCATGCAAACAAACCCGCGCCTGTCCGCGATCATCGACCATCTCTCACGCCAGCCAAAACGCTATAAGTCTGTTCGGCTTGCAGTGGGGGAGTTGGTCGCTTTTCCCGATGACCTGATCCATGCCCAGTGGGATTCTTCCGCCTTCGCGCAGACTGCGCTCATCGTTCGGCGCATCCCGGCTGAACATCAATGCATGGCTTGCTTTGGCTTGTACTATCCGCCTCGCACCGAAGTCTCCTGCCCGTTCTGTGGCGGCGTGGGCGCGAAGGTTCTGGCGGGCGAAGAGTTCTTTCTTGAATTCGCTGAGGAGATGGAATGAGAAAGCCGTTTTATTTTTTGATCGGACTCCTGGTCCTGGCGCTTGCCTGCAATGCGGGCGGCGCATCCACCCCGACCCCTGACCTGTTCGCCACTCTTTCGGCATCCACTCCGCTTTCGGCAAATCCCGCCGCCACCGCCGACCCTGCCCAAACACCCACGGTCTCTTTCAATTTACCCACACCCGTCCAGCCGACCGATGCCGTCTCAACGCTTTCCGTGCCGACCTCTTCATCGGGCAATCCGCCGACCGGCAAGATCGTTTTCACCTGCCAGATCTTCAAAGTGCAAGCCAGCAACCAGATCTGCATCATCAATGCCGATGGGACCGGCTTCCGCCGTTTGACCAATGACAGCACCAGACAGCATTACTATCCATCCCTCGCGCCTGACGGCAAGAGTGTAGTGTACGCGGCTTTCTTGGAAGCGAATGTGTACGAGATCTACGAAATGGATCTTTCAGGCGGCTTCAAACAGTTGACGAAGAAACTGGGAATTTTGAACGCGCCCGAGATCTCTCCCAACGGCGACTATATTATTTTCAAATTCTCCACCGGCACTTCCGACAAGAACGCCATCTGGATCATGGACCGCAACGGCGAGAACGTGGGTAACATTCCCCGCGCTCTGGGTTGGGACCCCACTTGGTCGCCCGATGGGAAATACATTCTGTTCGCTTCTGATATGGATGGAACGATCCAGTTGTACACCATCCGCGTCAATGGCAAGGAACTGCACAAGGTGGAGAGCGGTCTGCCTGCCATTCGCGGACGAAGCGATTGGGCTCCCAATGGACAGTTCATCGTGACCTATTCAGGCGAGCCGTGGAAGCGCGATGTTTACATCATGGAACCCGATGGCTCGAACGCGCGTTTGTTATCTCCCCCCGGCGGCAACGCGCAGGGCGCGTCCATTTCTCCCGACAGCCAGTGGGTTGCCTTCACGGCTTATTACGACCACCCAAATGACGATCACGGCTGTGAGATCTACATCATGCGCATCGACGGCACAGACCTGCGCCGCCTGACCAGCAACGATTACTGCGACTACCAGCCTCGCTGGGGACCATAGTCGATTACAATACGGGACGATCATGCCAAACCCTGATTCCAAATACGGCTCATACGCTCTCATCACCGGCGCCGCAAGCGGCATTGGCCGCGCATTTGCAGAAGTCCTTGCCGAGCGTGGCGTGAATCCCATTCTGCTCGACATCAACTCAAAAGATACAAAGACTTTCCAAAAGGAATTAAAGGATAAGTTCAATGTCGATGCCCGCGCTCTGGTGGTGGATCTTTCCGCGCCAGATTTTATGCAGGCGGTCATCAAAGGTACCCAAAAATTGGATGTCGGATTGGTCGTCCACTCGGCGGCTGTCAGCATCATCGGCGATTATGTAGACCTGTCACTCGACCAGCATCAAAAATTGATCGCGGTCAACGTCCGCTCGAGCATGGAGCTTGCCCATTATTTTTGCAGCCAGTTCAAGGTTAAGAAAAGAGGCGGGATGATCCTCATCTCGTCCGCTTCTGCTTTGCAGGGATCGGCGCTCGTTCAACATTACGCCGCATCCAAGGCTTACATCCTCACCTTGGCAGAGGGGCTGTGGTATGAAATGCGCCCGCATGGGGTGGATGTGCTTGGGCTGATGCCCGGCTCCACCGAGACTCCCGCCATTCACGCCGGCGACCCGGACTTGGGCGAAGCCTACATTATGCAGCCGCGTGAAGTGGCGGTCGAAGCCTTGCAGGTTCTCGGAAAGCAGCCCAGCCTGATCTCTGGCTTCCGCAACCGGTTGAGCTTCTTTATGTTGACACGATTGCTTTCACGCAAGCGGGGCATCGAGATCGTCGGTGACCGTTTGATGCGAATGTATCGCAGAAAATAAAAAAATTCGGAGTGTAAAATGAGTTTTCTTTCCAACCTGTTTGGACCGCCTGTGCCCAAACTGACCGCAGAGGAATTGAGCGAGAAGTTGAAGTTCGGTAAGCATCCGCTGGTGATCGATGTGCGCCAGCCTGAGGAGTTCCGTCAGGGACACATCGCAGGCGCAAAGCTCATGCCTTTGAACGAATTGCATCGCCGCATGAAGGAGCTTCCTCAGGCGCGAGAGATCGTTTGTGTGTGCGCCTCAGGCAGCCGAAGTAGTTCTGCCGCGAAGGTGCTGTTGAAGGAAGGCTATACCGTTTTCGATATGCAAGGCGGGATGCTCGCCTGGCGGCGGGCGAAACTGCCCGTGCAAAAATAGAAAAAAAAAGAGCGCACCCAACGGTGCGCTTTTTTTATTCTGCCGAGCCAGCCTCTTTGAGGTCTTTCAGATTTAGTTGATAGGTGATCTTGCCGTTGAATTCGTTGGGCTCGTAGGTGAAGAGGATGTCCACCCGCGGGGGCATATTCTTTTGCCAATCGCCGAGCCTGAAACCTATGGCATCGTGCGGATGTTTGTTTTCATCTTCCAATGTAAGCTTGAGGTGTTTTGCATCCGCGCCGACCGTGCGGGAGTTCTTCACCTTCACGTTGCGTGCCACAAAAGCCGCGTTGGGATTCCCATACCCGGTGGGTTCTAAAAACCGCAGGCATTTTTCGAACAAGTCCGGGCGCATATCCACCAGGGAGACTTCCGCATCTGCGTTGACCGTGGGCTTGAGGTCCACGCTGGAAAGTTGCGCGGCGGCGATGGCTTTTAATCGCTCAACCAACGCGGGCAGATTTTCATTGCGGACGGTGAAGCCAGCCGCGGCGGCGTGCCCTCCATGCCGGACGAGCAGGTCCGCGCATTGATCGAGCGCTTCGGTGATGTGAAATTCCGGGATCGAGCGGCATGAGCCGCGGGTCTCTTCTTCGCCTTTGGATGCGACCACCGACGGGCGGTAATAGGCTTCGGTCAGGCGTGACGCGGCGAGACCGATCACTCCCGAATTGAATTCCTCGTGAGCGGCGAAAAGCAAAAAGGCATTGGGGTCGTCTGCCATGGCGATCTCTTCCGCCTGCTTTTGCAATTCGCGGGTGATGCTTTGCCGGTCGCGGTTTTGAATATTCAGTTCCTGCGCCAGTTGACCGGCGCGTGAAGCATCTTTCGTGACCAGCAGCTCGTAGGCGGCAAGCGCTTCCTTCAGCCTGCCCGCGGCGTTCAGGCGCGGACCGAGCGAGAAACCTATGTTCCCGGCATTGACCTTCTTGAGTGAAACTTCAGCCACGGCTGCCAGAGAAAATAATCCCTGCCGGGTGGTTTCCCGCATTTGCCTGAGTCCCTTGCGGACGAGGATGCGATTTTCCCCGACCAGCGGAGCAAGGTCTGCGACCGTGCCGAGCGCAACCAGGTCCAGCAGTGAGTTTAAGGTGTAGAGTTTCTCACTACTCAATTCCTTGTCGCCATCTCTTAATAAGCCTTCTGCGATCTTGTAGGCAATGCCCACCCCGGCCATATCTTTATCGGGGTATACATCGCCGTGCTGTTTGGGGTTGATAACCGCGTATGCAGGAGGGAGGTCGCCTTCGGCAGGGTGGTGATGGTCGCTGATGATCAGGTCCAGACCGATGCTTTGCGCATGAAGCGCTTCACTCGGCGAGCGGATGCCGCAGTCAACGGTGATGACCACTTTCACGCCCTGAGACTTTAGATCATCCAGTGCGTGGTTGTTGAGTCCGTAGCCTTCTTCAAAACGGTTGGGGATGTACCCGCGCACATCCGCTTTAAGAAATTGAAGGATCTCCACCATCAAAGCGGTTGCGGTCACACCGTCCACATCATAATCGCCATAAATGGCAATGGCTTCGTGATTTTGGATCGCGGCGTGGATCCTGTCCACCGCTTTGCGCATTCCGGTCATCTGGAAGGGGTTTGTGTCTGTGCTCGGCTTGGCATTGAGGTAGGCTCGGGCTTCTTCGTCTGTGGAATATCCGCGGTTAAAGAGGATCTGCCGCAAAATGGGCGGAAATTTGCTAAGAGCGGTATCAGCTTCGGGCGTGATCAGAGGGGGGATGTTCCAGCGTTTGGTCTGTGTCATGTAGGGTGTCGTCGAAAAAATGATGAATGCAGTATAAGCGTTGATTGTTCCATGCGGAAGGGTGTTGTATAATTTGTCTGGTCCCCAAGGAGAAAAAATGAAACCACTAGCCCTGGATGAAAAGCTTGCGATGGTGATGGTGTACACTCGGAATTTGCTTGCCCGCGGGCACCTGGTTGTAAAAGAAACTTCGAGGGTCAGCATTTGGCTGCGGACACAAGGCGTTCCAACCTATCTCCATCTTCGCAGCCCGCAGGTGGTCTCCTTTAGCGGCACGCCTCCCAAGCCTGTGCAAATGACCGAGGTCTTTATTCCAACGGTGGAGGTCATTGCATTTCACATCGTTCCGCCCGACCATGACCCGATGGATTATGACACCTCTGAGGCAAATCGCATCATGCAGCCCACAGAGTTGTTGATCGGTCCCTTCGTCGCCAAGGCGAACATCCGCATTTCCAGCGCCACAGATGTAGCCACCAGCCTTGAAGTTTCCCGCGCTTCGTGGCTTTCCATCTACGATGCCGAGATCACCTGTCCCTTCCTGCCGCAGTTCAAAGTGAACGTGCCGATGATGCTGGTGAACCCGTCCGCTGTCAGTTTTGGGATCATGTGATCTCCAGTATTCCCCGTCGGATCTTGAAAGCGCAGGGAAGTTTTCCTGCGCTTTATTTTTTGTAAAAAGGAAAAGTTATAATCTCTCCCATGGATATTTCGATCAATACCCCCGCTTTGCTTTTTCCAGCAGTCACATTGCTCATGCTGGCTTACACCAACCGATTTAATACACTGGCAACCATTATCCGCAACCTGCACAGCAAATATCAAAATGAAAAGAGCGAGAATCTACTGGCTCAGATCGCCAACCTGCGTTACCGTGTTTACCTGATCCGCAACATGCAGATCTATGGTGTGTTGAGCTTGCTGTTATGTATGGTGAGCATGTTCGCGTTCTTTGCAGGCTGGGCGCAAGGCGGACAGTGGTGCTTCGCTTCGGCTCTGGTCTTGATGATCATCTCCATGATGCTCTCGCTGCGCGAATTGCAGGTTTCGATCGGCGCGCTCGATCTGTTGCTGATGGATATCGAGAAAAAAGAAAGATCGAAGTAAGCGCTCTTTCGAAATTTTCAAATTTCGAATATCGTATAATCATATTATGTTCTCTTTCTCCATCACTGCGAAAAATAGCCGCGCCCGCACAGGGATTTTTTCCACGCCGCATGGCGACCTGGTCACGCCGGTATTTGCGCCGGTCGGGACTCTTGCAACGGTCAAGACCCTCACCCCCGAGCATCTCAAAGCGATCAATGCCTCGCTCGTTTTGAGCAACACCTATCATTTGTATCTTCGCCCCGGCGACGAACTTGTGCGCGATATGGGCGGGCTTCACAAGTTCATGCAGTGGCATCGTCCCATGCTCACAGACTCAGGCGGCTTTCAGGTCTTCTCGCTCTCCGACACCCGCAAAATTGACGATGACGGCGTGACCTTCAAAAGCCACATTGACGGCTCAACACATCGCTTCACACCTGAACGATCCATTGCCATTCAAGAGAACCTCGGCGCGGATATCATCATGGCTTTCGATGAGTGCTCCGACCCGAACGACCTGGCGTATTCCAAGATCGCCATGGAGCGGACCCATCGCTGGGCGGAGCGATCACTCAAAGCCAAGACCCGTCCCGACCAGGCGTTGTTCGGCATTGTGCAGGGCGGCGTCAATGCGGACCTGCGTGCCGAGTCGGCGAAATTCATCGCCTCTCTCGATACGCCCGGCATTGCCATCGGCGGGCTTTCCGTGGGCGAGACCAAGGAAGAGATGCACTCCACGCTTGATGTGGTCACGCCGCTTCTGCCCGAGGGCAAGCCTCGTTACTTAATGGGAGTCGGCACCCCGGAAGATTTGATCAACGGCGTGGCGCGCGGGGTTGACATCTTTGACTGCGTGCTTCCGACCAGGCTGGCGCGCCATCACTCTGCGTTCGCTCCCGAAGGACGCCTGAACATGATGAATGCCGCCTTCGCCAGGGACACCCGTCCCATTGATGAAACCTGTGACTGTTACACCTGCCAAACTTTCACCCGCGCCTATATTCGTCATTTGATCGTGGCAAAGGAATTGCTGGCAGGCACCCTGTTGTCCATTCATAACCTCCGCGCGCTCATTCGACTAATGGAAAACATCCGCACCTACATTGCAGACGGTTCCTTTGAATCTCGTGTGCCTGAATTGCTGATGCAATGGTCGAATAACGCAAAGAGGGCCGCTGCAATTTGATCAACCATTCAATACTCATCTCCCTATGACCCTACTCCATGCTTTTCTCCTCGGCATCGTACAAGGACTGACCGAATTCATTCCAGTCTCATCCACAGCGCACTTGCTTGTTGCGTCCAATCTGCTTGGGCTTCCCGCAGACGATAAGACATTTTCATTTAATGTGATCGTTCAACTGGGAACGGTTGCCGCGATGCTGGTCTTTTTTTCAAAAGACATCTGGCATATCGTGGTCGCCTTTATTTTGGGGATCAAACATCGCAAGCCCTTTGAAAACCTGAATGCCCGTTTGGGTTGGCTGGTGATCGTGGCCACCATCCCCGCCTTGATCGCGGGCTACCTGATGAAGGATATCATCCACACCATGTTCGGCAACCCATTCACTCAGGCAGGGGTGAGACTTCTGGTCACCGCCGCCCTGCTGACTTTTGTGGAATATTTTGACAACCGCACCCGTGGACTTGAAACTGCCTCCTGGCTCGACGCGTTGTCTGTAGGGCTCTTTCAAGTGCTCGCGATATTCCCGGGTGCGTCTCGATCCGGCTCGACCATCGCCGGCGGCATGGTGCGCGGCTTTGACCGCCCCGCGGCGGCCCGCTTCGCCTTTCTTATGTCCGCGCCGATCCTGCTGGCGGCAGGCGCCTACGAATCCCTGCAGGTCGTTGAAATGCGCGGAACCATGGACTTCATGCCGGTGCTCGTCATGGGATTTGTCACAGCGGCCGTGGTGGGTTGGTTTTCCATCAAATGGCTGATCGCCTACCTTAGCAAGCACTCGTTATATGTTTTCTCTGTCTATTGCGCCGCCCTCGGTGCGCTGCTCTTGATCTTCCAACTTACCCAATAACAGGATCCCTCATGGATGTGAAAGCCCTTCTCAAAAAACTGGTTGAAACGGAATCTCCCTCACACGACAAAGCCGCTGTGGATCGGGTGGGTGTCATCGTAGCTGAAGAAGCCCGCAGGCTGGGCGCAAATGTAGAAGTGGTTGCCAATGCCCAAACCGGTGACCATGTCATTGCCAGATGGGGGAGCGGCGAGGTGGGCATCCTGCTCATGTGCCACATGGACACGGTCTTCCCGCTCGGCACTCTCGAAACTTTTCCCTATCGCGAAGAGAATGGATTGATTCGTGGTCCCGGAGTCTTGGATATGAAATCGGGTATCGTCATCACTCTCAGCGCCATCTCCTCGATCCTTTCCAACGGGACGGCTGCTCCTCGTCCCATCACGGCCTTGTTCACCTCTGACGAAGAGATCGGGAGCGATACCTCACGGGGGCTGATCGAATCGCTTGCGAAACAAGCTCAGGTCGTCTTTGTCATGGAGAGCGCCCTGTTGGATGGTTCGCTGAAAACATGGCGCAAAGGTGTGGGCGATTTTTATGTAAAGGTCAAGGGGCGCGCGGCGCACGCGGGCGGCGCTCACAAGGATGGGCGCAATGCCATTGAAGAAATGGCGCATCAGATCATTGCCATTCAAAAGATGACCGACTACGCCAAAGGCACCACCTTGAATGTCGGGCATATACAGGGCGGCACGGTCACGAATGTCGTCCCTGAGGAATGTTCGATCGCGGTGGATTTCCGTGTGCTTGAAGTGGAAGAAGCCGAGCGGGTCAATTCTGCTTTACAAAACCTCAAACCTGTTTTGGAAGGCACCGCCATCGAAGTCACAGGCGGATTAAATCGCCCGCCGCTGCCGTACAACGAGATCAATCAGGCGGCTTTCAAAAAAGCATTTCAGATCGCAAAAGATAAATTAGGAGTTGAGCTTAAGGCTGGGGGCACTGGCGGCGGCTCAGACGGAAATTTTGTCGCGCCTTTGGGCGTTCCCGTGCTCGATGGGTTGGGCGCCATCGGTGAAGGCTATCACTCTGATCGGGAATATATCTTTGCCGACAGCCTTGAATCTCGGGTCCAATTGATCGCGGCTTTATTGCGGGAGTGGTAGGGTTTGAATGCGTCGTCCACTGCCTGCTGTTTTTTGCCTTCTGCTCTTCTCCGCTTTTCTTGTTTCGTGCGCGCCCGCCGCGCCTGCTGCGCAGGTTGAGCTCGTCAAGGTATATTCCACGCCTGCCGCGCAACCCTGGCTGAGTGACTTGTTTGCCTGCGCCGACCAATATTCATTGGCGCTGGAAGTGTCTGCCGAGTCTCCTGCCATCACTTTGCGGCTCGGCGAGCCGGAACTTTCGGTTTCGCCCATGTATCAAATTGGCGAAGAGGAGATCCTCATCGTCACCCATCGTGAAAGTCCCGTTCAAAACCTGACGCTTTCTCAGGCACAGGAATTGTTCGCGCAGGGAGCTCCGGCTGTGCAAGTGTGGGGATATGCCTCAGACGCCGACCTGCAAATTGTGTTTGACCAGCTTGTGATGAAGGGAAGACCGGTCACTTCATCCGCAAAGATGGCAGCCAACTCCCAGCAAATGTCTGATCTGTTGAATGCGGAAAAATCCGCAGTGGGAATTCTCCCGAAGCATTGGGTGGCGGGAAATGTCCGCGAAGTTTTTTCCGCGGGGAGCGTGCCTGTGCTGGCGGTCACGGACGATGGGGCGGGCGGGGCCGTGCAAAGCTTGATCGCGTGCCTGCAATCCAATTGAAAACCGTTTGCAAACCAGCGCTTTGCAACAAATTGCACAATAGCGGTAAAATCAGGAATAATTATGTTTACGCCTCTGATCGAATTAAATAATGTATCGAAGACCTACTCTACAGCCGCTGGAGATTTTGTTGCACTAAAAAATGTGAATCTCAAAGTGAACGCTGGCGAGTTTATTGGCATTGTGGGGAAATCGGGCGCAGGAAAATCCACCTTACTCAACATGATCAACGGAGTTGACCAACTGACCAGCGGTCAGGTGATCGTCAATTCAGATGGAAAGAGCATCTCGATCCATGACCTGAGTGAAGACGCGCGCGCCCTCTGGCGCGGACGCAACATGGGCGTGGTGTATCAGTCCTTTCAACTGCTGCCCATGCTGACCTTGATCGAGAACATCACGCTCCCGATGGACCTCTCCGAAAATTTTCACCCTCGCAAGTCACGTGAACGCGCGATGGAGCTGCTTCAACTGGTGGAGTTGGAAGAGCATGCCGAAAAATTGCCAGCCTTCATCTCCGGCGGACAGCAGCAGCGTGTAGCCATTGCTCGCGCTCTCGCCAATGATCCTCCCATTCTGGTTGCAGATGAACCCACCGGCAGCCTCGACTCGATCACTGCCGACCATATCTTTGAGGTTTTCGAGCATCTGGTCACCGAGCAGGGCAAGACCATCATCATGGTTACACACGATGTTGGGCTTACAAGCCGCTTCTCGCGCAGCCTGGTTATTGCAGATGGAGAACTGTTGGACTCGGAATCGACCCCCAATGTTGAAAAAACTGTAGTGAGGCGGAAATGAACAAGATCACGCCTCAACCTGACCTGAAAGCGGACCCTGTCCAATTGGCTGGCCCTGCGTTTTCGCCCGATGCCATGATCGAACTGCGTGGAGTGGTGAAGCGATTCTCCAACGCGGCGGGTGAGTTCACCGTGCTCAAGGGCGTCAACCTGACCATCAACCGCGGCGAGTTCGTTTCCATTGTCGGCAAATCGGGCAGTGGGAAGTCCACGCTGTTGAACATGATCACCGGCATTGACCATCCTACCGATGGGCAGGTGGTCGTGAACGGCACAGATATCTACACCGGCGTGAGCGAGAGCCAGCGTTCCAACTGGCGTGGAAAAAATCTCGGTATCGTTTTTCAATTCTTCCAGTTACTGCCCATGCTCACCCTGCTTGAGAATGTGATGCTCCCGATGGATTATGTGGACATGTACGACTTCGACGAGCGTCCCGTTCGGGCGATGGAATTGCTCACTTTGGTTGGCTTGGATAAATTTGCCAACAAACTGCCTGTGTTGGTTTCAACGGGACAGCAGCAATTGGCGGCGATCGCGCGCGCCATGGCGTGCGACCCTCCGCTTTTGGTCGCGGACGAACCGACCGGCAACCTTGATACCCGTTCCTCAGACAAGATCATCCAGCTCTTTGAAGGTTTCGTGGCGCAAGGCAAGACCATCGCGATGGTGACGCACGATCCTTCGCTTACTTCGCGCACCCATCGCAACATCATCATCTCCGATGGCGAGTTGATCAATGAGACCATCTCCCGCTCCCTGCCTCAACTGCGGCATCGTCACATGCTTGAGTTCACCCGCATCGGGCAGGAGCGTTCCTACCAGATGAATGAGACCATCATTCCGCGTGACCAGCATGTGGATCAGTTCTTTATGATCCGCAAGGGTGAAGTGGAAGTGGTTTTGCAGGACGAGCGAAAAAAGGAAGTCGTCATCTCTCGCCTGGGTCCCGGAGAGTTCTTCGGTGAGATCGAATTGCTGCGCGGCGGCAGATCCATTGCCAATGTGCGGGCAGGGGCGGGACCGGTGGATGTGCTTGCCATTCCGCGCGAGGATTTCCTGCGCGTGATCAATGAATCGCCCATCACGGCTGAAGCCATCGGAAAGATCGTTCAAAAGCGGCTTGAAGAATTGCGCGTCACAGACAGACGGGCAGCCGGCCGTTAGCCGATTTCGACCAACACCCCTATCCTATGATCGACCCTCGCAAACTCTCGCAAGTCCTTTACATTGAAGACAGCGACGAAGCCCGCTCGCTTGTGCGGCGTTTGCTTTCGAACAAATATGTGATCCTGGAGGCATCCGATCCGCTGAATGGGTTGGAGCTTGCCGAAGAGACCGATCCAGACCTGATCTTGTTGGATGACAGCCTGCCGCACATGACCGGCAGTGAAGCCGCCACTCGTTTAAAGAAGATGCTGCCGAAGACACCCATCGTCATCGTCTCAGGCGATCTGACCGAGGGCGCGCGTGAGCGGGCGCTGGCCGCCGGCGCAGTGGGATTTATTCCCAAGCCGATCGATGCCGCCTTTGAAGAACAAGTCGATGCCTATCTCAACGGCAAAGTGGAAGTGCTTGAAAATGCCGAGGTTTATCTTCAGGCATATCAGCAGGAATTGGTGGAACGCCTCGAAGGGAATATCCGCCAATTGAGCAATACCGTGGAGAGGAACAAGCACCTGCTTCAGCAGAATGAGCGCATGTTCTCGATGCTCGAGCGCAGACACAGACTGCTTGAAACCGCCGCGCGCGTCGGGCAGATGGTCACCTCCATTCTGGCCATTGACGACCTTTTGAAGCACACGGTCAATATCATTTGCAGCGAGTTCAACTTTTATTATTCGGGGATCTTTCTGGTCTCTGAAGATGGCGGCTGGGCTGTGCTGCGGGCGGGGTATGCCGCTGCCGGGCGCAAAATGATGTCTGAAAATTACCGCCTGCCCGTGGATGAAAAGTCCATGATCGGGAATTCCATTTTGAAGCAGCAGGCGCAGATCGCACTGGATGTGGCCGGGCAGGAATCGCGCTTCAAGAATCCCTTCCTGCCGAACACCCGCTCAGAGATGGCTCTACCTTTGATCGTTCAATCTCAGGCGCTTGGGGCGTTGACCGTGCAAAGTGATCAGCTCAACGCCTTTGCCGAAGATGATGTCACCTCCCTGCAAGCAATGGCAGACCAGATCGCGATCGCCATTAACAACGCCCAGTTGATGCACAAGCTGGAAGCCGCAACCTCAGAACTAGTTCGGACAAAGACCTTTGAAGCCATCGCCACTGCCACCGGTGAAGCCATCCACTGGGTGGGGAATAAAGCTGCTCCGATCCCGGGCAGTATCAAAAGGGTTCGCGAGGATATCCGGTATCTGCTTGCGCTTGCCGGGCAGTTGAATGCATCACAGGCGCAAAATGAATCTTTGGCGGCCGCAGTTCAAACGGTCCGGGAAGAAGCGCAGGCGCAAGGCGTGGACTTGGATCAGGTCATCGCTGAAATGTCTGCCATGAAGAAGAATCGTCTGCAGGCTTTGGTCAGCGCCGAATCCCTGTTTGAAGATCTGGAAATCGCAGAGAACAGCGCGGTCACCATCCTCAGCATCAAGGAAGGATTGATCGGTCCTGCGCGTCAACGAAATGACGAGGCTGTACCACTGCAGGAGATGATCGCGAAAACAGTTCAGAACATGGGTCTGCCCGAAGGGGTTGTGGAGTTGACATGGGCTGAAGATATGCCGAATGCGTTTGTGGACGAACGGCAGGTGGAGCAGGTCTTCAACAATCTGATCAAGAACGCTTGGGAAGCGCTTGGGCAAACATCCGCACCCAGGATCTATGTGAACGGGCGGCGCGATAAAGACCCGGGCTTTGTTCTGGTCACTGTCAAAGATAACGGACCTGGAATTCCAAAAGATATTCAGGAGAAGATCTGGGTTTCGTTCTTCACCACCAAAGGCGGCAGCGGCGGGACCGGGCTTGGGCTTTCTGCCGTGATGCAGATCGTGAACCAGCATGGCGGAAGTATTTCGTTGGAAAGCGAAGCGGGGCAGGGTGCAACATTTTTTGTGCGCCTGCCTGTTGAAAAATAAGAATCTTTTTTGGAGGAATCATGACAACTGTTCTGTTGGTGGATGATGAGAAGTTGATCTTGCGCAGTCTTGAAAAGACCCTGCTGCGGGCCGGCTTCGATGTTGTCACTGCTTCAGACTGCAAAAGCGGAAGCGAGACCTTTGCCCAAAATTCAGGCTCCATCGATATTGCCGTGCTCGATCTGAACATGCCCAGTTTCGATGGGATGCCGAAGACCGGCGCGGGGCTGGACCTGCTTGCGAATCTCAAAGAACAAAAAAGCTCACTGCCTGTTGTCATTCTCACTGCCTATGATGAAGTGACCAAGGCAAAGGACGCCGTGGCTGGCGGTGCAAGCGCGTTCTTTGTCAAAGGGCGCGAACAGGGTCTGGTGGAATTGATAGAGAAAATCTTAAACGTTTAACGTTCATCGTTCAACGTTATTTTATGAAGAGGTAAACCCATGACAAACAATACGCATAGCGAACGACATGTTACCTTGCTCAAGGCTGCGGCGCGCGCCGCCAAGAACTTCACCACCATCCTTGACCCATACGAACTGCTCCAGCGCACGGTGGATATCATTTGCGATGAATTCGGCTTTTATTATGCCGGCGTATTTTTTCTGGATGATGCAAAGCAATATGCGGTATTGAAAGCGGGGCGCGGGGCTCCCGGGCGGGAGATGATCAACGCCGGACACAAACTGGCTGTGGGCGGCAACTCGATGATCGGTGCATCCATTGCCAACCGACAGGGGCGCATCGCTCTGGACGTGGGGACGGAGGCGGTCTTCTTTGAGAATCCTCATCTGCCGAACACCCGCTCTGAAATGGCGCTTCCGCTCATTGTGGGGGAGGATGTTATCGGGGCGTTGACCGTTCAATCCACCGAGGAAGCTGCTTTTCACGACGACGATATCGCCGCTCTGCAGACCATGGCAGACCAGCTCGCGATCGCCGTTCAAAATTCCAATTTGCATCGTCAGGCAGAGCGGCGCTCCCGATTGTTGAAGGCGGCCAACCGCGTTGGCAGGGAGGTCACCTCGATACTTGACCTTGAGCAATTGCTGACACAGACCGTGAACATTATCTGCGAATCCTATGGCTTGTATTACGCGGGCATCTTCCTTGTGGACCGTGCCGGCGAGTATGCCGTGCTCCGCTCGGGATATGGCAAGGCGGGGCGCGCCATGGTCGCGGATGGACACAAACTCAAGATCGGCACAGAGTCCATGATCGGCGCGTGCATTGCCATGAGCGAAGCGCGCATCGCTTTGGATGTTGGAGAAGAACGGGTACATTTTAAGAACCCGCATTTGCCGCACACCCGTTCCGAAATGGCTCTCCCGTTGATCTATGGCGGCAAGGTGCTGGGTGCTGTGACCATTCAAAGTTCCGAGGAACGGGCGTTCAGCGAAGACGATATCACCACTTTGTTGACCATGGCGGAGCATCTCGCGGTTGCCATAAACAATGCCCGCCTGATCGAAGAGTTAAAGGAAGCGCATGACGAGATCTTGCGAAACAAGGTCTTTGAGGCGCTCACCACCGCGTCCACTGAAGCAATTCATTGGATCGGCAATAAGACTTTGCCCATCTCATTGACCGTTGCCCGTCTGCGTGAAGAGATCGCAACGGGCGATCTGGATGTTGCTTCTCTGCAGGAAGATCTGGAGATGATTGCTGAAAGCGCGACCCAGATCATTCAGGTCAAGGAGCAGTTGATCGGCGCGGTCCGAGAACAACGACCACGCTCTGTATTGCTGGCAGATGTGTTGAAGACAGCCGCGCATCAACGCCAGTTCTCTGACGAGGCTTTGAAGGTCAATATTGACTCGGCAGCGGCTTATGTCATTGCAGACAGCACCCAGCTTGCGCGCGCCATTGGGAATATTTTGCAGAATGCCGCTGAAGCGGGAGCAAAATCTGTAAAGGTGACTTCACGCCTCACTGAAGAGCGTGGTGTGCTGGAGATCGATATCGAGGACGATGGCTCTGGCATGGAAGAGAATGTCATGCAAAAGGCGTGGTCTCCCTTCTTTTCCACCCGCGGTGTAGACCATCATGGGTTGGGTCTGCCTGCCGCAATGCACGTTGTTTCGCAGGCGCAGGGTCGTATCGCCCTGGTCAGTGAAAAAGGCAAGGGCACCACGGTAGCCATGTTCCTGCCTCGCGGATATTCAAACAATGAGCCGGTCGAAACGGGCGATGCAAAGACCGTGTTGTTGATCGATGATAACGACGACTGGGCGAATCTGCTTGCGAACCTGCTCAAGGACTCGAATGTCAAATTGACTCAGACCACCGACCTGAAGAATCTTCCCGCCGCCGACCTGATCCTGGTCGATGAGCATATTACGGCTCTGTCTTTGACCGATGTCCTGTCTGTGATCTCGAGCGCCGGGCTTGCCTCGAAGACCGTGATCCTCACGGCGGCGATCAACCCCGAGCGTGTGACCCAATTCCTGCGCGGTGGGATGAAGGATGTGACCGTCAAGCCGTACACTGGCGGAGAAGTCAGCGAATTATTAAAGTAGGAGAGGTGCGATCTGGCGGGCTGCTTGCAGACCTGTCAGTTTCGTGAAAGATATGCGACCAAGATGGCGTAAAGTTTTACATGACCTGTGGGATAACAAAGCCCGCACATTGCTGGTGGTATTTTCCATCGCGGTGGGCGTGTTTTCCATTGGGGTGATCTCAGGGACGTATCAGATCATTTCCAATGACATGAGCATTTCGTATGCCGCGAACAACCCGGCGAATATTGATGCGCGCATGGTGGACTTTGATGACGATGTGCTTACATCCATTCATAACCTGCGCGGCGTGGACGATGCAGAGGGGCGGCGCGTGGTCAACTTCCGCGTGCGAAGGGTTGGCAGCGACCAATGGGTATCGCTCGATATCGTTGCGATCGATGATTTCAGCGAGAACAAGATCAATTTGTTGAGACCAGTGAGCGGCGTGGCTGAAGCGCAAAAGGACGAAGTCCTGCTGGAGAAGGATGCCCTCGAGAAATTGGATGTTGCCCTGGGCGAGAATCTGGTCTTTGAATTACCGGATGGCACGCTCAAAGAATTGAAGATCGTGGGTATCGTGCAGGATGTCAGCACGGGCGCTGGAGATTTTCTGGCGCCGCCATTTGCCTACATTAGCATGAATACCCTGCCCACGCTTCGTCAGCCTGAGTTGTTCAATCGGGCTTACGTGACCGTGTCGGAAGGCAAGGACGATATTTCCCTGATCCGCGAAGTGGGCGCAGATCTAAAAGATAAACTGGACAAGAACGGCACCACCGTTATCCGCTCCCGTTTTTCGGAGAAGCATAAGCATCCGCTGGCAGATACGGTGAACGCGATCCTGGGGATCTTGATGGCGCTCGGTATCTTGATCGTTTTCCTTTCGAGTTCCTTGATCGCGAATACCCTGAGCGCCTTGTTGAGTCAGCACTTGCGGCATATCGGTGTGATCAAACTGGTGGGCGGGCGGAATAGACAGGTCTTTGCCATGTACCTCGCGCTGATCATGGCTTTCGGCGTATTGGCTTTGCTGATCGCCGTTCCACTCGGCGGGCAGGGTGCTTACGGTCTGTCGATGTTCATTTCCAGCAAGCTGCGTTTCAACTTGCTTGGTTACCGCCTTGTGCCGATGGCATTGATGATCCAGGTTGCGGTGGGGCTGCTTGTTCCTCTTGTTGCCGGGCTCTCGCCTGTCATCAGCGGATCACGCATCACGGTCTTGCGCGCCCTGAGCGGTGACTTGGCCGGGGATGAGAACAAGCCGCATAAAGCCGCCCAGCAGGAGCGGATTCCGTGGTTCGATTACATGCTGGTGCGGATCACCCGTATTCTTGCATCACGCGGAATTCATTTCCCCCGTCCGTTCATCATTTCGCTGCGAAATACTTTCCGCCGGCGCGGTCGTTTGATATTGACCTTGTTCACGCTGACCATGGGAGGCGCGATCTTCATTGCGGTGTTCAATGTGCGAGTCACTTTGCACGACTACATCGGACAGATCGGAAGTTATTTCCGGGCAGATGTCACGGTCGATTTTGACAAGGCTTACCGCATCAATGAAGTCCGGCAGTTCGTCACCCAGTTGGATGGGGTGGAAAGTGTTGAAGGATGGCACTTCATCAGTGTGGAGTTGCTGTACCCCGATGGGCTGGTTGCGGAGAATGTCAACCTGCTCGCGCCGCCAGCAGGAAGCACCCTGGTCAATCCGTTGATCGCCTCGGGACGTTGGATCCGCGAGGATGACGTTCGCAAATTGGCGATCAGTGAGGCCGCGCTAAAGTATTATCCAGACCTCAAACCCGGAGATGACTTGCTGATAAAAGTAATGGGGCGCGAGGAATACTGGGAAGTGGTGGGTATTTTCAAATTTGTGGGCAATGAAGGTGTGCTTGCGTACGCACCGTATGAATACATTTCTGAGATCACCAACCTTGCCAATCGATCATATTCCTTCCGTGTGGTCACAGACCAGCACACCCGGGCGTATCAAGATCTGATGGCTGAGCGGCTGGATAACTTTTTCCGTGATCAGGGCTTCAAGGTTAGGAATTCCGAATCAGGATTGGCATCTCTCGATACCGCGTCTGAAAGTCTCGATATTCTTGTAGTCTTTTTGCTTATCATGGCGATCTTGACCGCGATCGTCGGTGCGATGGGGCTCACCGGCACAATGGGTATGAACGTGATGGAGCGGACTCGTGAGATCGGCATTATGCGCGCGATCGGCGCGGATGACCGTGCCGTCATGCGGACCGTGATCGCTGAAGGATTTGTGATCGGTTTTATTTCTTTTGTGCTGGCGATCCTCGCGTCGATCCCGATCACGTACCTGCTCTCAGATATTGTCAGCACTGCGGTTTTTGAAACGCCGATCAAGGTGGTCTTCACGTATTTGGGGTATGCCATCTGGCTTGGATTGGTATTGATCCTCTCTGTGCTTGGGTCCATCATCCCGGCTCGAAACGCGGCGCGTTTGACCATTCGTGAAGTATTGGCTTATGAATAAAATAAATGAACTTGTGTTCAAAAAGAAGGTAACCATGAAAAAAAATATGTTGAAAATCATTTCTTTGTTCGCTCTGGTATCCCTTGTGCTCGCTGCCTGCGGAGCGCAAGCGGCCGCCACTCCCGCGCCTGAAGCGCAGAGTGTGATCTCTTCAAATGATGTGGTGGCGGAAGGTCGCCTCGAACCCATCGCCGGTGTAAACCTCTCCCTGCAGGCTCGCGGGGTGGTGGAAGCTGTCCTTGTGAAAGCGGGTGATACCGTTCGGCAGGGAGATGTTCTGGTGCGCCTCGCCAGTGCGGGGGCGGCAGAAGCGCAGGTCCTCGTCGCCCAAAATCAATATGATGCTCTTCTTCGCACCGAGAATGGCGACCGTGCCAAACTCTGGCAGGCTTACATGGCTGCCCAGTCTGCGCGTGCCAAAGCCGAGAAGAAGTGGCAGGACTTGAACGTTGAGAATATCGATGATGATATCGAAGACCGCAAGGCGACCGTGGAAGACCGCCAGCAGGATGTAACAGATGCGCAGGACGAATTTGAAAAATACAAAGACCTCGCTGAAGACAACTCCAAGCGCAAGGATGCCGAAGACAAACTTGAAAACGCGCAGGATGATCTGAGCCAGGCATTGCGCGACCTTGAAGCAAAGATCCGCGAGCGTGATGAAGTACTTGCCGCGTATGAGACTTCACTGGGCGCAGAGGCGGAAGCGAAGTATCAGTACGAGTCCAGCCTCGATGGTCCGAACCCTGATCAGCTTGCGTTTGCCAAAGCCAACCTTGATGGCGCGATGGATGTGCTTTCCAATTTGGTGATCACCGCGCCTTTCGATGGTGTGATCGCGGATGTGAATGTGAAACCCGGCGAGCAGGTGGGCCCGGAAACGCGAGCAGTCAGCATCGCCGACTTCGGCGCATGGGTGGTCGAGACCACCGATGTGACAGAGCTTGAAGTAGTGAAGATCAGTGTCGGTCAATCTGTGATTCTGATCCCCGATGCGTTGCCAGACTTGGCGCTCAACGGCGTTGTTTCCGAGATCAGCCAGGCGTACACTCAACAGGGCGGCGACATCCTTTACACGGTTCGCATCGCGGTTTTGGATTCCGATCCGCGCTTGAAGTGGGGCATGACCATGGAGACCACTTTCAAAGAGGTTGTGAAGTAGAACATCTGTGTGATTGTAAAATTAATTTTTGCGTGCAATAATAAGGTTGCTCCGATAAATAGCAAAACCGGGAAAACCCGGCGACGCAAAGTCATGGATCTAAAGCTGAACTGAGCCACGACCGCCAGACTGCCGATAAAAGCAAAACCGCCAAAAGACGGCGACGCAAAGTCAGAGCGTCTAAAATCCAAAAAATCGGATCAAGACCGACCGACTGACCGAAAGGCAAAATCAGGGAAACCTGATGACGCAAAGCTAGAAATCTAAAGTCACTCTTTATCTGCGACCAAGATCGAACAGCTGCCGAAGAGCAATCTTTTCTCAGGGATGACCATTTATCCGGTCATCCCTGTTTGATTCACAGGGAACTGCAATGCCTGCAGGGTATAATCTCCGCCATGACGAAAACCTCCCGACCTCTCGACCCTGAAGCCAAGCCCGATGACCGGGTGGATAACGCCTTGCGTCCTGAAAAACTCAACGACTTGATCGGGCAGGACCAGGTGAAGGAGAATTTATCCATTTTGATCGATGCCGCCCGCAAGCGCGGCGAGGCGTTGGATCATGTCCTCTTTTATGGACCTCCGGGATTGGGAAAGACCACACTCGCGCATGTTCTTGCCAATGAAATGGGAGTCAATGTCAAGGTCACAGCCGGGCCGGTCATTGAACGCGCGGGTGATCTGGCCGCGATCCTGACGAATCTCCGCGCAGGTGATGTTCTGTTTATTGACGAGGTGCATCGTTTGGGGCGTGCCGTGGAAGAGGTGCTTTACCCCGCCATGGAAGATTTTGCTTTGGATATCGTCATCGGAAAGGGACCTTCCGCCCGGTCCATACGTTTGAAACTTCCGCGTTTTACCATCGTTGGCGCAACCACACGGCTGGCTCTGGTCACGGCTCCGCTGCGGGCGCGTTTTGGGGCGGTCTATCGTTTGGATTATTATGACCTGCCCGCCATGCAGTCCATTGTTTCTCGTGCTGCGGGCATGTTGAAGGTCGAAGCGGATGGAGACGGCATCACAGAGATGGCGAGGCGCGCGCGCGGGACTCCGCGTGTGGCGTTGCGTTTGCTGCGCCGCGTGCGTGATTACGCCCAGGTCCGCGCAAATGGGGTGGTAACAAAAAAGGTTGCCAAGGATGCGCTTGACCTTTTGCAAGTGGATCCGCTTGGGCTGGATGATGTGGATCGCCGCGTTCTCAGAACCATTATTGAAAAATACAATGGCGGCCCGGTTGGGCTGAACACCATTGCCGCATCCATCAGCGAAGAGCAGGATACCATCATGGATGTAGTCGAGCCGTACCTGTTACAGCTTGGCTTCCTCGATCGTACGCCTCAGGGACGTGTTGCCACCAAGGCAGCCTATGAACATTTGGGATACACCTATACCGAGCAGGGGCAGGCAAGGCTGCTTTAGTTGAAGGTGACAAGTCGCGGTTAAAAGTCTTTTGACCTGTGACTCACAACTTTTGGCTTTCAAAATGGAAACCATCTCCCGCTATCTTATGTTTGCCGGCATTGTTCTCTTCCTCATTGGAGGCGGGATGTACCTCGCTGTGAAGTTTGGAATTCCGCTTGGCAGGCTGCCCGGTGACATTCGCATTGAAGGGGAAAATGGCGGATTTTATTTCCCGGTTACCAGTTCAATCTTGGTGTCGGTGATTTTGTCATTGTTACTGAATTTGACTCTGCGTTTGTTTAAAAAATAAAAAACGGTTTGTAGATTTTATAAAAAATGGTCTGCCCGGTTCAGACCATTTTTATATTCATAAGGAAACGAATGAAGCGATCTTTTTTATCTGTCTTTTTTCTCTTTTTCCTCACCGCCTGCGGGCGGTTGGATTCCATTCCCTATACTCCTGCGCAAACCCCTGAAAGTTGGCTGTCGATTCAGCCATACTCCAAATTCATGGTGGCTTCGCAGGAGATTATTTTTGTCCAACCCAGCAC
>JAGNWT010000110.1 GCA_017985935.1 Anaerolineales bacterium
CGGCCGGATTCATGCATCCGGTCAGTAGGGCGATCAGGAATATGAGGGAGTTCAATCTTGTTTGCATATCGTTTATCCTTTCGCCCTTACGATAGCAAGTAGATGTTTAGAAATTGTTCAGAAGCGTTTTGGGTTTTGTTTACGTTTGTATGTGCGGATGTTATATAATCTTTACCGAGTTGTCCGGTCCCGAGATCTCACAGGAGTTGGTCATTTTTTAAATTTTATTGGCAACGTAGCTTTGGCGCAATCACTGCTTTTGGAGAATCACGATGGAAATCCAGTATTTTTCTTTTTTGAAACATCTCATTCGTTTTAATAGGCACGTTTATCTTGACCATAATGCAACCACCCCGGTCAGTGACCGTGTTCGAAAAGCAATGGGGCGAGTGTTGAAATATCAATATGGCAACCCGTCCTCTTTTTATGAGATGGGTAGGAAAGCGGCCAGTATGGTGGAACAAGCCCGCGACCAGGTGGCGCAATCCATTCATGCCGATTCATCCGAGGTTATCTTCACGAGTTGCGCCTCCGAATCCAATAACGCTGCGATCAAATCCGCGGCTACTCACTTTTATCCACGAAAGAAAAAGGTCATTGCCACGCCGGTCGAACATCCATCGGTGTCGAATACACTGGCATACCTGCAAACTCAGGGATTGACGGTTGAATATTGTCGTGTGGATGATAAAGGGCGCGTGCTGTTAGCTGATCTTGAACAGCGGATCGATGACGATACTTTTCTCGTGTGCTGCATCCTTGCAAACAATGAAACCGGTGTCATTCAGGATATTCGGGAGATCGCAAAGATCGCTAGAAAATACAGCGCTCTGGTACTGGCAGATTGCGTGCAAGCGCTTGGGAAGATTCCGATAGATGTTCATGCCTGGGATGTGGATTACGCAACGTTCTCAGCACATAAACTCTATGGACCAAAAGGTATTGGCGCTTTGTACATCAAACAAGGCAGCCCCTTTACGCCGCTCCTTCATGGTGGACATCAGGAAGGTGGGCTGCGTGCTGGAACCGAAAGCCTGCACAACATTGTCGGCTTTGGCGTTGCATGCAAAGAAGTGGAGAGTCTGCTTACTGATGCCAAACGGATTCGAGGGATTAAACAAGATCTGATCCAACGTCTCAAACAGATCAAGCCCGATTGCGTGATCAATTCACCGGAATCTGAAGCGGAGTGTTTGCCCAACACGTTGAGTGTCACCTTTCCAGGTGTGGAAAATTCTGGGTTGATGGGAATGCTCGATTTTCGCGGGATCGCCGTCTCGGCCGGGTCGGCGTGCAGCACCGGGGAGGATACTCCCTCGCATGTCTTGAAAGCGATCGGGCTTTCCGACCAGTCCGCGCGGGAAACCATCCGCATCAGTCTCGGGCATACAACCACCGCACGCGATATCCGCTATATGGCACAGGTGGTTCAGGAGTATGTTGAAGGGCGCGCCTCGTTTGTCAACATGCTCGCCCCGGCGCAGTTAAACGAAAACATCCTTTTTGATGAACAAACCTTTATCCTCGATGTGCGTCCTCCGGACATGCGGAAAAATGTTAAGGGGTTACCGAATGCGCACGAAGTTAATCCACTGCGTGTTGAACAATACTTAAATCAACTGCCACGGGACAAACAGATTCTGGTGTACTGTCCGGGAGGCGGGTTGTCCGTCATGATCTCCTATTACTTGAAAGCAAAAGGCTTCAAGCGCATCACCAACCTGCGCGGCGGGCTGGATGCATGGCGCAGTCGGCGCAGTGACCTATATGAGAAATATGCCGGTCAGAATGTGACCGTGCTCGAACCGGATAAATAATTGGCGCATCACCACGGTAGTGCTTGCGCAAGTGTTGATCAAGTCAATTCCCCAAAGAATATTCTGAGATTAATTTATTGAAACCCCACATTGAGCTGTTTCTAAACTACCTGCGGCACTACGCCGCAAAAGACCTGCAAGCCATCTCTGCCATGCTCGCGGAGAATGTTCACCTGCGCGACTGGAATATCTCTGTGCATGGCAAAGATAAAGCCATGCTTGAAACTGCAAAGAACTTTGCTGAAGCCGAAAGCATTGAAATCCACGTGCTTGCTGCTTATGAGAACGACGACACTGTCACGGGGGAACTTCACATCGTGGTGGATGACATCATCGATCTGTACGTGGTGGATGTAGTGACCTTCAATGCACAGGGACGCATCACTGCCATTCGATCGTACAAAGGGCGTGGAGATTGAATCACCAAAAACTTTGAAAGGCCCAATCCTGAAAAAGCAGGTCCGCGGCTTAATCTTCGGTGGTCAATTGGCGGGAAATGTATTGCTGAACATGGTCAGCCTCAACACAGATCCGCTCCACTAATTCAGGGATTTGTGCGACCATTTTTTCCCTGCCTGCAATTTCCAGTTTGGCGGTCAGTTCTGCTAACGCGCCAGCATTGAAATTCAAGGAGATCCCTTTTAGGTTATGGGCGAGCCTCCCAATTTTTTCGTACTCTTTGTTTTCGAGCGCAGCCCTGATCTCGACCATTCTTTCCGGCAAATGATCCCTGAATTCCCTGCACATATCCATCATAAAGCCGCGATCCCCATCGAAGCGAAATAGAGCGCCTTCAAGGTCAACGGGTGGAAGATCGGAGCCATGTTCCTTCTGAACGGCAAGTTCAGGCTCTGCCATATCGAACGACGCGGAGTTCTCACTGTCGCCAAACCAATTCAAGTCAGAGCCTTGGAGGAGATCAACCTCCGCGACTTGTGTTTGGGCTTCGATCGCAACCGGCGGCGGGGATGTGAGGTCTTGAGTCCAGCGGTCGATGACATTAAACAGAACACGCGGCTCAAGCGGTTTTGTAACATAATCGTCCATGCCTGCGGCGATGCAGCGTTCCCGATCGCCTGACATGGCATGCGCAGTCATGGCGATGATCGGAATATGCTGATGGCTGGATTGTTCCCAGATTCGAATCTGACGTGTGGCTTCAAACCCATCCATGTCCGGCATTTGAACATCCATGAGCACCACACTGTATTGACTGGTTTTTACTTTTTCAAAAGCCTGCGCACCTGTTTCTACCGCGTCAACTGAGTGTCCCGATTTTTGTAATAACACGATCGCGAGTTTTTGGTTGATCGGGTTGTCTTCCGCCAGCAAGATGCGAAGATTCTTTTTCCTTTGTTCTGCAAGTACATGACGGGTGATCAGAGGCGGCGCTTGATCCTCCTTGCGCTGCAGGACCGCAGAAACCGCATCGAAGAGAATCTGTTGTTTGACCGGTTTCAGTAAATATCCTGAACACCCAAGCGCCTCAAGCCGGGCTGCATCTCCACGCTGACCCATGGATGTGAGGATAAGGATCTTGACATCTTTTACAGCGGGATCGCTTTTGATCGCGCGTGCGGTTTGCTCTCCATCCATGACAGGCATTTGCATATCCAGCAGGATGACATGGTACGGGTCGCCTGCGCGATGAGCAGACCGAAGGACTTCAAGGGCCTTCGCGCCGCTTGAAACTGCATCCACCCGTGAGCCGAGAATTTCCGCATTTCGGGTGAGAACCATGCGATTGGTCTGATTGTCATCCACTACAAGGATGCGGGCGTAGGATAGATTGACCGGGTCAAGTTTAAATGGAGCCTGACTCTGTTGTTCTGAAGTTTGTTTTTCAAATGTGATATTGAACCAAAAGGTTGATCCAACCCCAGGGGTACTGTTGAGACCGATCTCTCCTCCCATGATCTCCACCAGTTGTTTTGAGATCGTGAGCCCCAACCCGGTACCGCCGTATGTGCGCGTGGTGGAACCATCGGCTTGTGTGAATCTCTCGAACACAGCAGATTGCCGGTCGTGTGGGATTCCAATGCCGGTATCCTGAACGGAGAAGTGAATATGCGCCTGGGTTTCATCCTGTTCGAGGGTTTCAGCGCGGATGATGATCTCGCCTTGATGGGTAAATTTGATTGCGTTCCCCACAAGATTAACAAGGATCTGGCGCAGCCTGCCCGGGTCGCCGCGCAATTGAGCAGATATTTCGGAGTCGATCAGGCAGGCGATCTCGAGTCCCTTGTCTTGTGCGCGCTTGGCGAGTGTGTAAGCGACATCCTCGACCGCGTTCCGCAGATTGAAATTTATCTTTTCAAGATTCAACCGCCCAGATTCGATCTTGGAGAAATCCAGAATGTCGTTCAATAACGATAAAAGTGCTTCAGCGCTGTGAAGCGATGTTTGCAGATAGTCGCTTTGCTCCGCTGTAAGATTCGTGTCGAGCGCGAGTTCCAACATGCCGATCACCCCGTTCATGGGTGTGCGGATCTCATGACTCATGTTGGCAAGGAATTCGCTTTTTGCCCGGTTGGATTCTTCTGCTTCACGCTGGGCGCGTACCAACTCGGAAATATCATGATACATGGCAAGCGTACCCGTCTTTTGTCCATTTACAAAGACCGGCACGCCGAAGATCTCAACATCCACCAGAGTATTATCTTTGCGTTTTCGTTGACCCATGAAATGAACCGACTGGGTCTGAACCGTTTGAGTGTATTGGAGCGCTTTTTCGCGGGTTGCCTGATCTGTGATCAGGTGGTCCAGATCTGTGCCTTCGATCTCTTCACTGGTGTATCCATACAGGTCTTCAAATGCCGGGTTGGCAGACAGGATCTTTTCCTGATTATCCAGTACCACGATCGCCACCGGACTGTTCTGGACCAACGATTCAAAATATTGCTTTTCCCGTGCCAATGCCTCTGCGTTCCGCTTGTACTCAGTGATGTCGCGTGCCACCCAGATCACGGAGTCGGAAGTCATGGAAGATACCAGGGCTGAGAACCAGACCACCTCGTTGTTGATCGAAAGGTTGTACTCAACGTGGGTCACTCCGCCGTTTTTCAGAGTGCCGCGAATGGTTTCAAGGAAGAACTCGGCCTGTTTGGGAGAGAAAACATCAGTTACTTTTTTGCCCACGAGATCCTGCGGAGGGCGTGAAAGTTTGGATTGGCTGGTTGGCGCGATTCGTAAATATCGTCCCTCATGATCGTAAACGATGATCACATCGGTCATGGCTGAGAATAAAGCACGCATTTGGGCTTCAGATGCGCTCAGTGCGTCCAGGGCTTCCTTGCGGGCCGTGATATCCTCCTTGACCGCCAGGTAATGGGTGATCTCGCCATGTTCATTGATGATGGGCGAGATCGTGGCAGATTCCCAGAATAGCTCCCCATTTTTTTTCCGGTTATGAAATTCACCGTGCCACTCCCTGCCCGTGGTGATGGTTTCCCAAAGCCGCTTGTATTCCTCGGGGGTGGTGTACCCAGACTTCAAGATACGCGGATTTTGTCCCGCCACTTCGTCGAAGTCGTAACCGGTTACCTCGCTAAATTTTTTGTTTGCGTATTCGATATTGCCGGAGAGATCTGCAATGACGATCGTGGATGCGCTTTGCTCCACTGCCAGCGATAACTTGCGAAGCTTTTCATTTGCCTGCACTCTCTCGGTGATGTCATGTAGCAGGTAGACCACATTCTCGGGTTCGCCCGGGACTTGAATCGGGTACGCAGATTTGTCGTAAATGCGCCCCTGCCATCGGACTTCATTGACCGGGCTGTGAGATGTATCAACTTTTTTATCAGCATCCAGTGCCAGGGCTTCTCTCAATTGTCCGCTGTCCTTCATTGTAAGCAGTGGACCAAACCGGTCGATGGCCGCTTTGTTGTATCGATTCCCTCGTCCATGTTCATCGATGATAAAGATCGGGTCTGTCAGGGCATCGAAAGTGGTTTCCCATTCTTTTTTGATGCGCGTCATGACAAGGTTCGAGCTGCGCTGCAATCCCACCATCCCAAATAAGATCCCAAACCCAAAAGGGGCAAGGTCTAGCAAGTAGAAGACATAATGATTTCTATGCAGGTATAGATAGGACCAATAGGAGAACGGCAGGTTCTGCCTATGCATCTCGAGCCAGAGACCCGAGAACATAAAAATGAACCCGACCAGAAAACCAAGGATGGCGGCGGTATGCATTGTTCGGTTTTTACGCCATGACATTTTTAGCCTCTATGGATACATAAACTGGATCTTGTTCGGTTCTGCTGGTTGTGTGCAATTGCACTCGATCACGGCAACATTTGATGAACTGCATTACTTGGGCGGCATTGCAGTTGGTTCAAAGCGAAGTTCTCCCACCTGAAGCTCTGAAGCTGTACTTACTCGAATGGCAATATCACGCCCAATAAAATCATCCGCGATGATCAAGATCTGATCTCCAGCCGGGACACCGCTCAACTCAAAATACCCGTTCGCATCGGTCTCCACGGCAAGCTCGGTGCCAAGGATAAAGACACTGCCCTGAAAAGGCTGCCCTGCTTCGTTGGTCACTCTGCCGCGCACCAGACCGGTCGCTGTCATATTTTCGATGGCATGAGTGTCTTTCAGGATCACAAAGATCGCGATCAGCGCTACAACCGATGCGATTCCATAAAGCAATGCGCGGAATTTTTTGCGCCCAACCTCGGGGTCCGGCAGGGGATCGGGCATTCCGTTCTGAAACTGGTCAAATGAAGGGGATTGATCAAAAGACATGTTCGGCTCCTGTTACGGATTTCTGGTAATGCTGAAATCATCGATACAGGCGGTGGTGCTATCCCAAGAACGTAGTCCCACGCCGCCTGTTGGGTAGGTTTTATCCTGGGCGGTCATCACTTGCACGCCATCCATGAAAACCGTAAACGTGTCATCTTTAACCACGATCTTGAAATCATGGGGGATGTTGTAAATGGCGGTTGAAATGGGGACTTTGCCAATGGGGGCGATCACTTCCCGCCCATTGATCCATCGGCGAATTAAGAGTGTATTGCCCGCCCCGGGATCATATTGAAATGCGTACCCGTCAAGCCCGCGCTCGGTGAGAATGCTTCGGAAGTAAACTCCATATCCGTTGCCCTGTGTCAGGGTGACACCGTTCAGGTTGATCGTGTAGTCGGAATGTTTTTTTTGAGTGGAGCATTTATTCAAGATCTGCATATAGCCCGCGACACACATCTGTCCATTTTGAAGACTGGGCGATCCGCTTAAATTTTGCCAGCCGCTTCCATCTCCGCTGAAGTCATCCTGACAGTAGGTTTCCTGCCCGCATGCCCGCCCGCCGCTAATGCCGTTGGCAGCCTGACAATATAGGTCAGTGATCGATGTGCCTGTCAAGTTAACGATCAATATGAGTCCCCCCACGATCAATAAGAGCAACAATGCATACTCCGTAACCCCCTGTCCAGTTTGAAAATTCGAGCTTGATATTTTCTTCATAAGCTACTCCAGACAGTGTATTTTGTGATCAGGGCAGATGGATTATGATTTTTCCTGACGGGTGCTGGCTCGCTTTTTGACTCGCTTGTAACCCTCCCCAACGGTCTCAGGCGGATTTTGTTTGTGGTCTTCTTTGCTGTAAAGATAAGCCATGTCTTCAAGGAAGGCGCCGAGGGGTTCCAATGGTGTCTGCAAGGTGGATGGCTTGCCATACATGATCGAGGCTACGACAGAGTCTCCCGCATACGGAATGACCACTCCAAGATCCCTTTTCAACGCACCTTCGATCGAGGACTTTGTCAGACCCTTTCCCTTCCATGTCCAATTCATGATCAGTGTGGTGCGGCTGGCAGGATAGTTCAGGCGTTCAAATGTCATTAACGCATTGGATGCGCATCGCACTGCGGCGGTTTCCGGAGTTAAAAGCAGAAGGATTTGGTCAGACATATCCAAAGCTTCGATGGTGGTCTCCGAGAAATCATGCGGCAGGTCCAGGATCACATACTCATACCGACTTTGGAGCAGTTCAATGACCTTTCGAACATAACTTGCATTGATCAGTTCTGCATCCTCAGGGCGGCGCGGTGCAGCCAGAACATGGACGCCCGATCCATGTTTCAGCAGGACGGAATCAAGCAAGACCCTGTCGATCTCGTTGGCGGGGGAACGCCCGAGGTCTGCCCAGGAGTTTCGAAGTGGAAGATCAAGCAGAAGCGCGCTTTGACCGTTCACAAAAGCCAGGTCTACAAGTACGGAAGGGGTTCCCCAAATTTGGGGGAGTGCAGCGGCAAGGTTGGAGGCAAGCATGGATACCCCTACTCCTCCGCGCAGTGAAAAGACCGTGATCACCTTTCCTGATACAGGATGTGACTGGGGTGTTCCGTGATCTGCGGCCCTCTTCAGCAATGCGCGGATCCTGGCCCGCAGTTCCTGCGGCTCGAATGGCTTTGCCAAAAAATCATCCGCGCCCGAGTCGAAGGCTTTTATCTTATCTTCCACACTGCTAAGGGTGGTCAGGATGATTATGGGAATTTTAGCTGTAATGGGATTCTGACGAAGATGCCCGCAAAGCATGTAACCGTCCATGTCGGGCATCATGACATCGAGGATCGCAAGTGCAGGCGGGGATATTTTTATCAGCTCCAATGCTTCCATTCCGTTGCGGGCGGTCACGACCTCATAACCGTCCTTGGCGAGAATGGCTCCCACCATCTTCAAATTTAGTTCGGTATCATCAACGACCAGGATTCGCAAAGACATGGAATCTCCTTTTGATACAAAAAGATGTACAGGCAGCCTCTGAAATTAAGGTGTAATCCGTTTTGGTATCAATAAAATTGCAAACCGGTTGTCAATAACGATCAAGCTTTAAATTATTGAGCGGTATTCCAATAAAGAGATTAATTTGCTGTCCGCTGACAGTAGTTTCGGCAATAAATTTGTAAGTATAAGTATATGTATCATCAGTATATACACCAATAGAGTAAATACTTAATTGAAGTTCGTATTACTACTTAAATCAGGAAGGTCAGAACTGCTTCGTTTGG
>JAGNWT010000042.1 GCA_017985935.1 Anaerolineales bacterium
CATCTTTTTCAATGTGCTTGTGGAATTCATCGAGCGTGGTCGCGCCGATGCATTGCAGTTCGCCGCGCGCAAGAGCGGGCTTGAGCATATTGCTCGCATCCATCGCGCCTTGAGCGGCCCCCGCGCCGACGACCGTGTGCAGTTCATCGATCATCAAAATCACATCGCCCTTGGCACGCTGGACTTCGTCCATGACAGCCTTGAGGCGTTCTTCAAACTCACCGCGGAAGCGCGAACCCGCGATCATCGCGCCGAGGTCAAGCGCCACCACGCGCTTGCCAGAGAGGATCTCCGGCACATCATTGCTGGCGATCTTCTGCGCGAGCCCTTCGGCGATGGCTGTCTTGCCGACACCCGCTTCGCCGATCAGCACGGGATTGTTCTTCGTGCGGCGCGAGAGGATCTGGATCAGGCGCAGAATCTCTTTGTCACGGCCGATGACCGGGTCGAGCTTTCCTTCACGTGCGAGCTGGGTCAGGTCGCGGGAATATTTTTCAAGGGTTCGATATTTTGTCTCGGCTTGCGGGTCTGTGACACGCTGTCCGCCGCGCAGGTCTTGAATGGCATCATAGACCCGGTCGCGGGTCAGCCCGGCGCTTTCGAGGATCCTGGCGGCGGGAGTGTTGCGCTCGGTAAGGATGGCCAGGAAGATATGCTCGGTGGAGATGTACTCATCCTTCAACCGGTTGGCTTCTTCATTGGCAAGGTCGATGATCCGCTTGACGCGCGGGGTGATGAAGATCTGTCCCGCGCCGCCGCCGAAGATGTTCGCCTTGGGGCTGGCACGCAGGGTTGCATCCAGCCGTTCGGTAAGGGCTTCAGCACTGACGTTAAGTTTTTCGAGGATCTGGGGAATCACTCCGCCGGGCTGCTCAATAAGTGCCAGCAGAATGTGTTCAGTATCTATTTGGTTATGTCCATAGCGCTGGATGATCTCCGCAGCACGTTGTGCGGCTTCCTGCGCTCGTTCGGTAAATCGGTCAAATCGCATCATGGGATATTTTCTCCTGTGGCGGCACGGTATAACAATCGTATATGGTCAGGTCGTTAAATTAAACACCACGCCGATCCAACAATGGTGGCATTATAACAAAAGGCAGATTGGCAGGCTGTATATGGGGTGTAAGAGGAATATTAGATTTTCAGGAAAAAGCATTTGAAAAACGGGCATTTTTAGGGTTTACAAACTTGAACTGATCCATCCCACACAAAGATCGTATAATCCCTGTCATGAACATGAAAAGTCACATCCTGACCGCACTCAGGGAACAATTTGCCCAATGGGAGGTCTTGCTTGCAAGCCTAAACGAGGGGCAGTCCATCTCCCCGGCGTTCGATCTTGACTGGTCCATCAAAGACGTGGTCACTCATCTATGGGGCTGGCAGCAGATCTCGATCGCGCGGATGAAAGCCGGCGCGCAAGGCGGCGAGCCGGTCTTCCCAAACTGGTTATTGGAATTTCCCGAATGGGATGAGAGCGCCAAACTCACCAATAACTGGATGCACACGAACTTCCATCAACGCTCATGGGTTGAAGCGCATCAAAAATGGAAGGAAGGCTACGCCCTTCTCATCGACCTGGGAGAGCAGATCACAGAAAGAGACCTGTTGGACAGCGACAGATACCCGTGGCTCAAGGGATATTCTCTGGCATTCATTCTTGTGGCGTCCTACGAACATCATCAGGAGCATTTTGACAAATTGACCGCATGGTTATCTGAGAACAGGAAGTCATAAAAACATGCCCGGCAATTTAATGGGGGCAAATCTTTTTGCAAACATGGGGCTATAATATCTACAATGTCTTCCATTACCCTCTCCGCGCGGACAGAAACACACCCCAACTTGCGACCACTCAGCATCCTGCGGGATCTGCCCGCTGTGGCAGACTTGATCGAGATCTGTTTCTCCAGCACAATGGACAGCGATGGCAAACGCTATGTGCAGGACATGCGCCGCGCCGGCACTGACAATTCCTTTGCCAACTGGGCCAGCCGGGCTGTTGAGACCACCTCCCTGCCTCTGAGCGGATACGTCTGGGAGCAAAACGGAAAGATCATTGGCAATGCCAGTCTCGTCCCATTCCGCCATAACAAACAACGCATCTATCTGGTTGCGAACATCGCTGTGCATCCCGACCACCGCCGTCAGGGAATTGCGCACACCCTAACCCAACGAGCCATGCAGCACGCCCGCGAAAAAAAAGCGGATGGCATCTGGCTGCATGTCCGCGAAGATAACCCCGGCGCGATCGACCTGTACACCAAACTGGGATTCGTGGAACGTGCCCGCCGCACCACCTGGCAGGCCCACACAGATTCTCACGCGCCCAACCTGCAAACAGACATCAAAGTAACAGGCAGGCGCTCGAACGATTGGCAGACCCAATGGCTCTGGCTTTCAAAATACTACCCCGAACTGCTATCGTGGCACCGCAAATGGAACTTCAACTTTCTGCGGCCGGGATTCCTGAACTGGATGTACCTGCTCTTTGTGGACATCAACGTCCGCCAGTGGACAGGGCTGCGGAAGGATCAAATGGAAGCCGCGCTGGCGTGGATCCCCTACGGGGGCGGAGAAGCCCTTTTCGCCGCAGCAGGCGAACGGTCAGATCCGGACGCGCTGACCGCCCTCCTGCTCCACGCGCGGCGGGAGCTTGCCCATTTCTATCCCAACATCACACTTGAATTCCCCGCGGGAGAATTTTCCAACGCCATCCAAGCCGCCGGCTTCAAGCCGCTGCGCACATTGATATGGATGCAGGCAACTTCCTGACTTCTTTTGCGTATGAATTAGAAAAGGAGTAAGAATGACAAAATTTATTATTCGCTGGGCGATCAACGCGGTCGCATTGTACGTGGCAGTTCTGGTTGTGGAAGGGATCGATCTGCGCGGCACCTGGGTGGATGTGCTGTGGCTCGCGCTCATCTTTGGGCTGTTGAACTCGCTTCTACGCCCGCTGCTTAAGTTCCTCACCTGTCCGCTCATCATCCTGACCCTGGGCTTTTTCAGCCTGCTCATTAACACGATCATGCTCATACTCACCAGTTCCATCGGGCAGTCGTTGGGTTTTGGGCTCAGCGTGGACGGGTTCTGGCCCGCCTTCCTCGGCAGCGTGGTCATCAGCATCGTGAGCGTGGTGATGAGCATCTTCTTCCGCGATGAACTAAAAGGCAAAAAGTAATTTCAAAAATAAGAGAAGGTCGGCGATCGCCGACCTTCTCTTATTTTATATGCATGGATGAAGTTTGCAGCATGACCAGGATCAGGCGGGAATTGTTCAACATCAACAGGGCGAGAAACACCAGCAACAACCACTGAAACCATTTTTTATCTGCCAACTCTCTCCACGCCAGCGAGAGCAGAAGGACGATGGCGTAGGTCCAGTTGGTTGCGTACAGGAAGAGGTCCTTGCCGTAATTCAGGTGAAGCACAAAATTAAAGATCAGAAGCAAAATGAAGGTGAACGAAAAACGATGATCGGCTTTCCGAAGGTCCTTCAGGAAAAGAAAACCGCCCAGCAGGGATAAAGCGATCCATATCAAAGCCAGCGCCAACCCGAAGAAGGTTTCATATTCGCTCAGGCGCATTGGCTCAGCTTTGAAGATCCAGACCTTCAAGAAGGGAATCTCTTCTTCAATGATCAACGGGTCAGGCGCGACCATGCTGTGCAGGAACATCACGCGCAGGATGGCCATCCCACGCCCAACCGAGGGCTCAAAGGTATTCCCCGCTTCGGCGGTAAAACTGGATGGCACAAAAAAATACGGCTGAGAATCGGGATACACCAGATTGTTGAGCACGGTCAGCGGAATGACGAGCGCGCCAACGATCAACCCAAACCGGACCCACTGCCAAAAATTCCGCTTCACTACGATGAACGCGATAACGGCTTGGGCAAAGTTTGTGATCGTCACACCGAAGGAAAGCACGCCCGTCAAGATCAGTGCAGCGATGGGAGCGTCTTTCAAAAGCAAAACCATGAAAGCCAGCGAGATCACCGCCAGAAAAATATAGGTCTCGATCAACGAACCAAAGACCAGGTGCGCCGCAGACGCGCCCAGCAGAGATGCGATCAACACCGCAAAGAACGGATTCCCGCTCGTGTGCTTGACGAACTTCCATGCCAGAAAAACACACAGCCCACCCGCCAAAGCCGTCAACACGAAAGCCGCCGCGAGGCGGTCTCCTTTTAAGAACAAGGCAACCAGCCAGATCAAGGGTCTGACGATCAGCAGCACAAAGGGATGCACCGCGCGCCAGTAGTAATCACGATATGCATCGGTCACAAAACGTGTGCGCCACAACAGCCCGTCTGAATCAAAGAATATATCGTCCACATCGAACGCGGGTTGATTGAAGATCGAAGCCAGCATCAGGTACACCGCAAAAAAGAATCCCGCTACCAGCGCACCGGTCACATTTTCGTTCATCAGCAGGAACGAAGCGCTCCGCTCCACATCTCCCTGTTTGACAAATTTTCTCGACCGCGCAAGCCCGGGGATCGTCAACAGACCGCCGACGAGGAAGGGTATCCACTGATCTTTTTCGAGGAGGAAATACCGCGCATCGAACAGACGGGGGAACTGATTCGACATCCCAAACATTCCCAACCCGAAGGCAGTCAGCACGAGGAAGAAAGTGACCCCGATGGCAAGGTCGCTCCGCCGTGCAGAGACCAGCGCCTTGGCTTTGCCAAGCAGACGGTAGGTGAGCAATCCGCCAAGGGTGTGCAGGAAAAATGTCAGCAGGATGATCTCAAAAAAGGAGGAATAAAAGTTGCTCAAAAACCCGAGCGCAAAAAGCGCTGCAAACAGAGACAACGTCCATGCCAAAAACATGCGGGGACTAAAATACTTTAACATCATCCGCCAGGTGGAAGGAAAGGAGCCACAGTTTTAAAAATGAACTGAAAGAATTGAAATTGGTTATACGCAAGAAAAATCAAAAAGAGAAACAAGCCCCCTTGGAAAAAACGGTTCCCTGCCAGCGGAGCGAATGCCAGCGCAATGAAGAAGATCAACGCGTACGCCCAATCTGGTGAGTACAGGAAGGGTTCGTATCCATAATTCAGGTGCAAGAGAAAGTTAAACAGGATACAGAATGCAAATGCCAACGCGAGGTTTGCCTTGCGGGTACGGATGAGATGCCACAGGAAGAACAATCCCGCCGCGAAAAGCAGAACAGCCCAAGCGAGCACAAGGATGTTCCCCAACCCAAAGTATGCGCCATAGGAAAATTCCTCAGGCGCGATCTTGAAGAAATTAAAGCGCGGGAACTTTCCGCCCACTTCCTCACCGAACACGAACGGGCGAGGAGCAATGACCGTGTAAAGCAGGATCGTGCGGATCAGCAAGATGACACGACCCGCGGCTCTCCATTGCGGCTCTTGAAAAATGGAGATGGCGAATTCCTCTTCCGATTGAGCATCGGAAAGCAGAAAGAACAATTTGCTGGATGGGTACCACGCGGCATGGATCAGGCTGACCAGGATCCCAAGCGAGAGAGTCAACGCCGAAAAATGAAAAACCTTTTTGAATATCTCCCAGAAGGTTTGCTTTGAAAACTTTTCCGTGCGGGAAAACAGGTCAACAACGTAACCAATAAAATTTTGGACAAAGTTGGTGAGAGTGATGCCAAAGGTCAGCAGGCTGGTGCCGACCAGTGCCGCGGAAGGCGCAGAATCTTTTTGAGATTGAAGCACGAGCGCAAAACCGATCAACACAGCGGCGGAGAAGATGTAGGTCTCAATGACGGAGCCAAAGAAGATGTGCGCGGTGCTCAGTCCAAGCAGGGACGCGAGCAATAAGGCGTACACAGAGTCCTGTGCCTCGCGCTTAACGAACAACCATGCCATAAAAACACAGGAGCCCCCCGCCAGTGTGTTAATCAACGTGGCGGAAAGCCAATAGTTGCGGGTGAACAGGTTCATCAACCAGCCAAGCGGACGAAAAATGAAGTACGCGAAGGGATGCGGTCCACGCATTTCGAGGAGATAGCCAGTGGGAGAGGCAATGCGCTGCATCCATGAGTAGTTATCTGCATCGAGGTAGTTATCCACGGTGTCGATGGTGGCAGAGTTCAACCGCAAACCGATCATGGTGTAAACAACGAAGAAAATCAGAGCAAGAATCAAACCCGGCGCGTTCAGGCGCATGAAATCGAAGAACGCAGCACGGTCCAACTTTTTGATCGCCGGCAGTGATAGCCCGCCCTTAATGGAGAAGAGACAGTAGCTCAGCGCAGAGGTGGAAAAAATCGTAAGAAGGATCTGATCAACAAGGGGGCGTTCGGATAAGTTCAGGAAAAAAAAGTTGTACGCAAAGGAGAGCGTCAGTGCAAGCAGGGTGGAAAGAAAAAACCTAAAGAACGGATTCATTATTTAAGCAGAGGCAGGCATGAGGTCAGCGAGGTGCGGAATCTCATGCCTGCCAGCAAGGACGGTCTACTTCAGGTTGCGGACAAGGTCGAGGAACTCGGTCCATTCCTCTTCAAAAAAATGAACGGTGACGTTGTTCAATTCAACATGATAGGTGACTTCGCCATCCGGTTCTTCAGCCTTCCAGGCGATGAAGTTTTCGGTCTCGGCGATGGTGGTGGTCTTGGGTTCGTTATTGCTCATGGTTTCTCCTGATATGGGTTGGGGTTCAAATCAAAGCGGACGCTGGAGCGCCCGCCACACTCAATAATTTATTTACTGCGCTTCGCGCCGAGTCCACGAAAAAAACGGCGGACAGAAACCATCGCCCGTGAGCCGGGCGGAGGCGGAGGCTGGCGAAGTTCTTCTTCGGGCCAGGGAGTCAGGTCCAGCATTTTGCGCATGGTGTATTTCCACAAAAGCGCGGCTGTGGCGAGAATGGGCGCAGCCACGACCACGCCAAGCAAGCCGAAAAGATTCGCAGCGATGATGGCCGCCACAAGCACCGCGGCTGGGTGCACCTTTAGCGCATCGGAAAGAATGCGCGGCGACACGACATTATCAAAGACCTGATCGATAACGATCGCGATCAATAGAACAAGCAGGCTGTAGTAAAAAGGCGAAAGCCCGAATAATTTATATACCTGGAAGTAGGAAACAAGAGCCATCAATATCCAGTTGACAGCGGGACCAGCGTAAGGAACAAAACGAGCAAGCCCAGCCATAAGGGCGAGACCAATGGCGTAATGCACCCCAAGCAGTCCGAGCACGATCGAGTACACGATGACCGCAATAAAGAAGATGATGATCTGCCCGCGCAGGAAGGCATTCCAAATCCGTCCAAGCTCGCGCGAGAGGCGTTCAAAATCCTGTTTGTATCCGGGGATATCCACGGTGATCATGCGGTCGCGCAACCCGCCGCTCTCTGCCAGAACAAAATAGGAAACCAGAATGACGAACAGAGTCCAACCGAGGAAGTTCGCCGCCCCGCCAGCCACGGTGCTGACCAGCGCACCAGTACGGCTCAGCAAGGGCTGAATCATGCCAAGGATCTGGCTGCTGAGAGATCTCAAGTCTAACGCGCTGAAATCGAACTTGAAAGGACCGAAGGCATAGACCTTGCCCGAAAAACTTTCGATCAACTGCGGCAGGTTGGCTACGGCTTCCTGCACAATGGTAACGAGGCTTTGGATCTGCTGGATCAACCCCACACCGCCCAGGGTAAGCAAGCCGACCAAAAGAATGAACACAAAGAAATAAACCACGCTGATTGCGGCGTTCCATGAAAAGTGCAGTTTACGCTGCATGAAACTCGCGACCGGATGAAACAAGTAGGACATGACAAGCGCGATCAACAACGGGGTTAAGACGAACTGAAACTTAACCAGGAGCGCGCCAACGATCACAACGATCGTCAATGCAACTACAAGTTTTGTATTCGTGCCCCAGGATGGGGAGGTTTGATTCTGCAATTGAGCCATAGGATTTTCACTTTACCGCAAATAAAGGAGTTTTATTCTTAAATCGATTCTATCAAAGATAAGAGATTTTACAACATTAAACAAAAAACCCCGCATAGAGCTTCGCGGGGTTCTGTTTCTATTTTCTATGGGATCAATTGCAGGTTGAGCCAAGCATCTCGGCGATAATGCTGAATGGGAAGGTGCACCAGCGCGCGCCTGTCGGGTCGGCATCCACAACCAGGAAGGTCACCACGCACAAGCAGATGAAGAGGAAAACTCCTCCGCCAATAATGAGCGGCAGCATGTTGGACTTCTTCGCGGGGGTATTGGCGGGCGCAACCGGAGGAGCGGTGTAAACATTCTGCACGGCGGGCTGGGGCTGAGCCTGTTGCTGCTGCACAACCGGTGGAGGCGCCACTCGTGCAGACTTGCGCGGAGTGACCACCATTGTCGCACCGGGGTCCACATTGACCGCGTCGTACATCAGCACGATCTGCTCACCCAGTGAAACGACATCTCCGGGCTTTAAGACAAACGGTCCTGCAAGACGCTGCCCGTTCACAAAGGTGCCGTTGGTCGAACCAAGGTCTTCAAGCACATACTTGCCGCCCTGAAATGAAAGGCGGGAATGTTTGCGTGAGACTTCGGCATCGTTGATCGCCACGCCATTGGATGCGTCACGCCCGATGGTGATCTGTTCTCCTTCGAGAGGATAAATTACGCCGGGAGTCGGTCCCGAGCGCATGACGAATTGAAACTGAGACATCTTCTTCCTCCACAATTACGATATTGTATCGATCATTTCCTAGTGTACAGGTGACACTAAAAAAAGTCAAATCAGTCTTTTTTCCTACGACTCTGCCTGACCTCTTCGATCTCATCAGGTCGCGGCTGATTACGCCCATAACGCGGCAGGAAGATCGAAAACACCGTGCCCACCCCGATCTTGCTCTTCACTTCGATCCGTCCGCCGTGCCCGTGGATGATCTGCTTGCAAATGGAAAGTCCCAACCCAGTGCCCGCCACACGAGATTCATGCTCGCGCACGCGGAAAAATTTCTGGAACAGGTGCGGCAGGGATTCATCCGGAATGCCCACGCCGGTATCTTGGATATACAATGCCATTTGGTCTTCCATGGCTTCAGCACGCATCATCACTGTCCCATTGGGACGGTTATATTTGATCGCGTTGCTCAACAGGTTCAGGAGCACCTGCTTGATCTTGTCGCGGTCCGCCTCGAGCAGGGGCAGCCCTTCCGGTGATTCAACCCGGATCTGAATATTTTCCTCGGAGGCTTTCGAGGTCATCACATCCTTGCATTCATAGATCAGGTCGGCCACGCTGAACACAGACTTGCGGAACTGTACGCGTCCCGATTCAAGCCTGGCCAAGTCCAGGAAGGAGGATGCGAGGGAATTCAAGCGCATCGTTTCGTTATGGATGTTATTGATGATCTGGTCGCGTTGTTCTTGCGACATCTCCGGGCGCAGCAGCAAATAAGTAGCTGTGCTCAATGAAGCCAGCGGCGTACGCAGTTCATGCACGAACTCGGAGATCAAGTCGGATTGTTGGAACAATCGGGCATTCTCGATCGCAACCGCCGCCTGAGCGCCTAGCACCAAAAGCATGGATTCATCGGCGTCGCTGAATTTTCCACGATGCTTGTTTAAGGCTTCCAGCACGCCAACGATCTTGTTCTTGGTAACGAGGGGAATTCCCAGCAGAGATTCGGTCGAGAAGCCGGTAGTCTCTTCCACGTTCGGGAAGAAACGCGGATCATTGTGAGCGTTGGTGATTCGCACCGGTCTGCGGTTGTTGACGATCCAGCCGGCGATGCTCCCCTCCAGGGGGACAACGATCCCGCGGCGCATGGACTCATCCATATTGGTCGAGACCTGAAAATATAACTGCCGTGAAGTATCGTCATACAGCAAAATGGATGCCGCTTCTGCGCCGCTGATCTCCGCCGCCGCGTGCACGATGCGCGAGAGCAGGATATCCAGGTCTAATGTGGATGCCAGATCACGGGCAATATCCACCAGACGTCGGTATCCATCCAGCCGCTCGGTTTTTATTTCAGCCATTCAATACTCTTTCTGCGATCGCCGGAATGACCGTTGCCACATCTTCCAAGATCGCCACATCTGCGCGGACGTTAATGTAGGTCTGCGTATTATTGATAATGATCAAATGTGCGCCGCGGTCCAGGGCTTGCATGGGCAGCCCTGCTACTGGCAGAACTTCCAGGGAAGAGCCGATCACCACCATCAGGTCGCACTGACGCGCCGCGCGCTGAGCCTTGTACCAGGCGGTCTGCGGAAGCTGCTCGCCGAAAAGGATCACATCCGGTTTGAGGATGTTTCCGCATTTCGGGCAGTGAGGGATCGCGCCGGTCTCTGCGAACTCGGCAATATACCCTTCCGCGTCCACTTGATGATAACACTGTGTGCACGTTAAAGTCTGCATCGTACCGTGCACTTCTATTACATTTTTTGAACCGGCTTTTTGGTGGAGGACATCGATATTCTGAGTGACAATGGAATGCAAGCGCCCCGCTTTTTCCAGGTCGGTCAGCGCGCAATGCGCAGGGTTCGGTTGTGCAAAAAAGATCTGGCGTGCCAGCGGACGAAACCACTGGTAAAAGTTTTCGGGCGCGGTGCGAAAAGTACTGAGCGAAGCCACTTCAAGCGGCTCATCGCGCGACCATAGCCCGGTCCCTGTGGAACGAAAATCAGGAATCCCAGACGGGGTCGATAGCCCGGCGCCGCTCAAAACCACTGCGTGCTTCGATTGGCGGAAAAGGGCTGCAGCAAAATCAATGCTGGCTTCCGTCTGGGAGGAGAACGAACTCATCGAGCCTTTTCACGTCCAATGATCGTATCTGCCATCTTGAGGAATTGTTGAGAGGTGATATTCGTCGGCTGACAGACCACGACCGGTGTTTGCATCCGCGAAGCCTGCAGGAACAATTCAGGAGCAGGGGTGAGTGTGAGAGCCACAGAGTGATTTAGCAGTTCCTGCACTTTTGCAGATTGCATTTGTGCTTCAGAACGCTGACGGTTATTCAATACCACGCTGATACTTGCGCGATCGAGTTTCAGGTCGGCAATATCGTCGATCAATAATTTGCTATGCTGAATGGAACTCGGCACACCCTCGACAACAACAACCCGTTCGGAGCACAAGGGAAGGATCTTCTGCACATGAGCAGGCAGCCCGGTACCCAAATCCAGGACTACGAAACGCGCGAGAGTGGAAAGCCGGGTGATCAGAGATTCGTAATTCTGCACCTGCGAGGTCAACACCACTTCGCGCGGATTCTCAGATGCAAGCATAAGTTTCATTCCTGAGCTATGAGAGAGAAGCGATGCCTGCACCTTCTCGCGCGTGATCTCAACCACACTGCCCTGTAAAAGTTCGGTCAGTCCCTTTTGGTTCGGGAAGCCAAGATCCATGCCGAGCGTGCCCTGCCCGGGTGTCATTTCAGCCAGGATCACATCGGCTTGTGAACGGGTATGGATCGCCGCCGCGAGGTTCGAAGCCAGTGAAGAAACGCCCAATCCTCCGCGCGCAGAAAGGACACCGATCACATATCCATGATGCTCGTGCGATGCAGTTACGATCTCGGTCGCATCTTTTGGAGCCGCGCGTGAAAGCAGGGCTTTCACATGAGCCTGTAATTCTGTGGGGTGAGTGGGCTTGGTGAGATAGTCATCCGCCCCAACCTCAAAACCCGTTACTTTATCATCCAATTGTGTCTTTGCTGTGAACATCAAGATCGGGACAGTGGCCGTGGTCGGATTCTTCCGCAAACGGCGGGTGACTTCATAACCGTCCATGTCGGGCATCATAACGTCGAGCAGAATCAGGTCGGGGCGCTCATCGAACGCTTTTGCAAGCCCCTGTGATCCGTTCGAAGCAGCAACGATCTGATACCCCTGTCGTTGCAACATTAACCCAACCAGCCTGAGGGTGTCTACATCATCGTCAATGATCAAAATTTTTTCAGTCATAATTCCTCAACCGTCAGTCAGATGTTCGTTTCTTCAATTATAACGGATAAACTCCTATTAATCTCCTGTGCTATAATTAAAGTGCATGAAGAAAAAATTTCATGCCATTCGCGGGGATGATCGGCTTCGACGGGAGAGGCTGGTTCCGGAATGCGAGCCGAGCGCGCGCCGAACTCGTAAAATCAGCGCAAACATTAAGTGCCAAAAACACTTCTTACGCTGCTATGCCCCTCGCCGCCTAAGGCGAACCATAACAGTTGACATCTTAGGATGTCACGTCCGCCGTCACCGAACTTCACCGGGTGCCGGGCCGGGCGACACAAAGGTGGAGCGCTGCGTATGACTCTGCTAAATACGCCTAAGATAAGCAGATGGTCACAGGGTTACCTGCCCGCCGAGATCCCTGTGATGACTAAATTCGGCAGGCTACGCTCGTAGAGTTCCGAGGGTCGAATCTTTCGGACCCGGGTTCAATTCCCGGCATCTCCACACCCATTCGCCCGGCAGGTTATACTGCTGGGCGAATTCGTTTAATGGAGAAACCATGAAAAAACTTTTATTGATCGGATGCCTGCTCCTGACAGCCGCCTGCCAAAGCGCACCCGCCGCAACCCAGGCAGAATCCGCCCCGCAAACAACCAGTCAGACTCCGCCCCCGCCTGCCACTGCCACGAGCATCCCGACCCTCACCCCCGTCCCGACCGCCAGCCCCACATCCACGCCCGTGCCTATGTTCTTCACCGAAGATTTCAACGCGGACTTGGGCGCATGGGCGTCTTTCCAGACTGGCGGCGCACAACCCGCATTGGTCGGGCTTGAAAACGACCTGCTCCGGATCGACTTTGCCTCTCCTGACACCTGGTATTACGCCATCCACAACGCGCACGAATATTCAAGCGTGAACATCAGCGCAAAATTCTTTGGCACCGCTTCCGGTTCCATTGGGGTGGTTTGCAATTACAGCGAAACCAATGGATGGTATGAATTCAACCTCGCCAGCGACGGGACATACAGCGTCCTGCTCGGACAATGGCTCTCACCAGAGATCGCACAGTACACACCCATCGTGAGCGACACCACCGAATACCTGCAAGCCGGCATACTCGACCATGAAGTTGGATTGACCTGTCAGGATAATCTTCTCTTTTTGTTCATCAACGGCAAACTCTTCCGCAAGCTGGATGTCAGCCATATCGGTCTTGCCGGCGGCAAGGTCGGCATCAGTGCCGCCTCCTACGCAGACATTCCCATGACCGCAACCTTTGACTGGGTACAGGTCAGCGAGCCGGGACAATAAAATTTCTATGCATCGTTAACAGAATTCTTGCACACATCGCTTAATATTTAGACATCGAAAACATAAGCAAGGAGTAACCTCATGGGAAAAATCATTGGCATTGACCTCGGCACGACAAACAGCGTGGTATCCGTCATGGAAGGCGGAACACCCACTGTCATCACCACTGCAGAAGGCGGACGCCTCTGCCCGTCTGTTGTGGCCTTTAATAAGAACGGCGAGCGCATGGTCGGGCAGACCGCCAAACGACAGGCTGTCATCAATGCAGACAACACTGTCTATTCCATCAAGCGTTTTATGGGACGGCACTTCGGAGAGACCAGCGTTGAACGCGGCATGGTTTCGTTTCAAGTGATCGAAGGACCATCAAACGATGTGCGCGTTAAACTTCCTGTAACCGGCAAGGAATATTCTCCGCAGGAGATCAGCGCCATGGTGCTGGGCAAACTCAAGGCGGATGCGGAAGCGTATCTCGGTCAGACCGTGACGCAAGCTGTCATCACCGTCCCTGCGTATTTCAATGACAGCCAGCGCCAGGCAACCAAGGACGCAGGCAAGATCGCAGGTTTGGAAGTTCTGCGCATCATCAACGAGCCGACAGCCTCCGCGCTGGCTTACGGGCTCGACAAGAAAAAGAACGAAACCATTCTGGTCTTCGACCTCGGCGGCGGCACATTTGACGTGTCGGTGCTGGAAGTGGGCGAAGGCGTGATCGAAGTCAAATCCACCAACGGCGATACTCACCTCGGCGGCGATGACTGGGATCAGAAAATCACCAACTGGGCGGCGGATGAATTCAAGAAGGATCAGGGTATCGATCTGCGCGCCGACAAGCAGGCGCTCCAGCGTTTGCGCGAAGCGGCAGAGAAGGCGAAGATCGAGCTTTCCACGATGATGGAAACCGAGATCAACCTGCCCTACATCACAGCCGATGCCAGCGGACCGAAGCACCTGCAATTGAAACTCAGCCGTGCCAAGTTCGAGCAGATGACCAGCGACCTGCTCCAGCGCTGCCGCAAGCCTTTTGAAGCCGCGCTCAAGGACGCGGGGCTCTCCGCCGATAAACTCGACGAAGTGGTTCTCGTCGGCGGTTCATCGCGCATGCCGATGGTTCAGGATCTGGTTCGCAGTTTGACGAACGGCAAAGAGCCGAACAAGGGAGTCAATCCCGATGAAGTCGTTGCGATCGGCGCTGCCATTCAGGGCGGTGTGCTCGGCGGCGATGTGAAAGACATTCTGCTTTTGGATGTAACCCCGCTCTCGCTCGGCGTGGAAACGATGGGCAGTGTGATGACCGTGATGATCGAACGCAATACCACGATCCCCGTCCGCAAGACCGAGACCTATTCCACCGCGGCAGATAACCAGACCGCTGTGGACATCCATGTCTTGCAGGGCGAGCGCCCAATGGCGCAGGACAATATGAGCCTTGGCAGATTCCGCCTGGACGGAATCCCACCGGCGCCGCGCGGAATCCCGCAGGTGGAAGTGACCTTCGATATCGACGCGAACGGCATCCTGCATGTGACCGCGAAAGACAAGGCGACCAACAAGGAACAGAAGGTGACCATTACCGCATCGACCAACTTGAACAAGGGCGATATCGATCGCATGGTACAGGAAGCCCGCCAAAACGAAGCCGCGGACAAGTCACGCCGCGAGTTGATCGAAGTGAAGAACACCGCCGATAATCTCGTCTATCAGACCGAGAAGGCGCTGCGCGAACTTGGGGACAAGGTCCCGTCCGCAGAGCGCGGCTCGATCGAAACGCAGATCAATGACCTGAAGCAAGCCGCGCAGGGTGATGATGTTGCGAACATCAAGAAGCAGACCGAAACCCTGCAGAACACCTTCCACGCCCTGAGCCAGCAGTTGTACTCGCAAGGGCAACCGCAGGAACAGGGTCAGCCGAGTGGCGGTCCCGCCGCGAGCGGACCCAAAGACGGCGATGTGATCGACGGTGAAGTGAAAGAGTAATCTGAGTAACGAGTAATAAGTGTGAAATAAAAAGTGGACAGCCAGAAAATTGGCTGTCCACTTTTTTATCGTGTAAATATTTTTTTCAGAAAGCAGGGGCAACTATCCCTGAGTCCGGCTCGGAGCAGAAACAGGCGCGGGCGCAGGTCTCTTGTTCTGGGGGAAGAGCGCATCCGCCACAGTCACCAGGATCCGATACATCAAAAGGAAGAGCAAACTTCCAACCGAGAACCAGTAATAATTCTGTGCCCAGCTCGCGGAAGTATCTGTGCCGCTGAAGAGACCATGAAAGATCCCCAGCAGATACATGCCAAAACTTCCGTAATGCAGAAAGCGCCAGGACTTCTGCCCGATCGACGGGCGGACATAGAACGAGGCGACAAGGATCGCCCAGGTGTAAAAAGCGATCTGCCCAATGCCCACCCAGAACGGACGATATTCTGTCGTGCTGAAAGGGATCAGCAGTTGCAGCAGGGTGAACTTGATGTAGTGATCACCCATGATGATGATGGCGTGAAAGATCGAGAACGCCAGTCCAAGCAGGCTGACATATTCATGGATCGCAAAGGACGCGGGAGCGCCGGGCCACAAGCGTGCCATCTTATTGGTGATGCCCAGCCCAAGCGCCATTGACACCCAAAGCAGGGATAGAGAGACAAAAGCCGTGGCGCGGGAAAGATACCAATACGCCTTCGGGGCATCGCCCTCCAAAGAGAAGGACATGTTCGGCAGCCAGGCCGGTAACAGCAGCACGGCGATCAACAAACCGACCGTCATGGCGACGAGAAAAGCCAGAAAGGTCTGGATGCTTACCGATGATTCAAATTCCTGCTCGGATGAGTTGACAGACATTTTGATTACTCCTTACAAATACTCGGTGATTCTTTTACTATACAAAGTGTGCCCGTTATCAAGCACAAGGATGCCGGCCAAAGACGGATCAGATTCGATCCACTCCAGTCCTTTTTCGCCGCCGAGGATCAATGCGGCTTTCGATGCGGCTTCGGCTTCCATGACAGTCGGCGCGACCACGGTAGCCGTGACCACGTTCGTTTCAGCAGGCAGACCGGTCTTGGGGTCGATGATGTGATGGCGGAACATTCCGTTCTGATTCCAGGTACGGCGGTCCTTGCCCGATGTGGCAACCCCGCAGCGGCTCAACTTTAGGGTTTCAAAGTCGGTATCCTTTACGAACGGATTCCGCACCCCGATCAACCACAGTTCACCGCATGACATTGAACCGTTGATGGCGATATCGCCGGCGGCGTTCATTAATCCCGAACCGTATTTCTTTAACCGCATTGCGGTTTGATGCGCCGCCCAGCCTTTTGCCACTCCGCCAAAATCAAGGCGCATGCCATAGGGCAGGCAGATCGTTCGATCATCTTCGTCCCATGTCACCAACGAGAGCGGGTTGACTGCCGAGAGGGTCTGCACCCCAAAGCGGACCTGCTGCCGCGGAAGGAAGTCATAACTTTCGCTGTACCCCGCCTCGACCAACGCATCGAGCACACCCGGAGTGACCAGCCCGCCGGTGATGGTTTCTGCAGACAAAGCATATTGAAAAACATCCCAAAGGGTTTCGCTTACCTCCACTGGCTGGTCGAATGTCTGGTTCAGTCGAGACAGTTCGCTGTCTGGTCTGAAGCGGCTGAGAGTCTGCTCCCAGCCTTCGAACCAGCCGGGAACTTCATCCAAAATGGAAGGGAAGGAATCTTCCTCCCCTTCCAAAATGGCAAGCATCTCGCCGCCCATGGCACGAAAGGGCAATCGGTGAAGCATTAGGATGAACTGGTAGAAGTTGCGGGAGCTCCGCCTCCTCCACCGCCTCCGCCCCCACCACCACCGCCTCCTCCGCCACCACCCACAGTGACGACCACCTGGGTCTGCGGGGCACTGCCACCCAAAAGGATGGGTCCATTCCCTTGTTGGATTGCGGGCTGAACCTCGATCGCAGGGGCAGGAGCGACAGCCTCAGTGGGCTGCGCAGGAGGCAAAGCGGCTAAATCCTGAGCGCGCTTTACAGCCTCCGCCCGGTCGGGACCGGCAAACAAATTCCACAGGGTAAGCGTGAGAGCCATTGAGCCTGCGGCGATCGTGAGCTGAACATCATTCCAATTCTTGGGTGCGGGTTTATTCGCCATTACTTAACCTCCGATCTGCGGGGATGAAAGCAGACATTCTAATCATCCTCATCTTCATGGTCTTCGTGATCTTCGCCGCCGTTATCGCTCGTAGTGGCAACAGGTGCATTCGGCTCATCGTTATTATTGTTGCGCCGGCGTTGTGTGACTACGGTAACGGGCAGCTCAGAAATGGAAAGCACACGGCCATCCAGACTCATGTACACAAGGTCGCGCGATGAAAATGTAACAAGATACGCATCCGCGCCTTCGTACTGGGTCACTTCCACGCTGTACAAGTCGGTCTGACCAATGACCTTGGCGGCAATATCTGCCGCAACTTCAGGGGCGATCTGGGTCGGCGCTGGCGGAGGTGCAACTGGCGCACTCACCAAATCCACAGCCGCAGTCGGCTGTTCAACGGCAACTTCATCCTTTGAAGTAATGATCTTCTGATAAGCCGAGGCCACCCCGAATAGCACTGCAAGCATGAACGTGGTCAAAACCACCGATATAAACAAAGTACCTTTTCTCATGTTATTTGTCTCCTTTTCATGGAAGTATATGGTTTAGTCGTTATCGCACCAGATTTGATACTGGCAAAGACTTAAGAAATTTATTAGGAATCGGCTATTCGCGCCTAAAACCGTACAAAAGTACTAGACAATATCCAATTGAACAGACAGATCTACAACAATTTCGTTCTGACAAGCATGTATAATCCTTATTATGAACAGAATAAAAAGCATGAACAAACTCTGGCTGATCCCCATCACTCTCGTGGTTTTGGTCGGCTTATATAACTTACCGCCCATTCACAGCCGCCTCGCGTGGCGCGTGGATGCGATCCGCACGCAGGTCATCTACTACTTTAACCCACCCTCTGATGCGGTCTTTCAGCCCAGCGAGCAAGGTCCGCTTACCATTGAAACTGCGATCGAAACCGCCCGGGCGGAATATTCACTGACTCTCACACCGCAGGCATCTGCCTTGAACACTCCAACTCCCACAAAGGGACCTACACTCACGCCGACCGCTACTTTCGCGCCCGTGCCTGCTTCGGTTATCCTGCCGGGAGTGATCTACGTTGATCAGCATGAACGCTGGAACTATTGCGGACCCGCCAACCTGACCATGGCACTCAATTTCTGGGGCTGGAAAGGCAACCGTGATGACGTGGCAAAAGTGGTCAAGCCGGGTTCAGGCGACACCCGCGTGAACTTCATCGACCGCGGTAAAGCGGATAAGAACGTGATGCCTTACGAGATGGTGGACTTCGTCAATGAGAATACCGAGTACCGCGCCCTTGTACGCTTGGGCGGTGATGAAGCCCTCATCAAACGTCTGATCGCAGCCGGCTTCCCTGTGGTGGTGGAAAAGGGATATTACGAACGCGACACCACCGGCAAGATCAGCTGGCTTGGACATTATCTTTTCACCACCGGTTACGATGATGCGCAGGGTGGCTTCATCGTGCAAGACGCCTACACCAAACCCGGCAAGAATATCGTCAGCAAATACAATGACTATCAAGACGGCTGGCGCGCTTTCAACTATATCTTCATGGTCGTCTATCCCGCCGGCCGCGAGGAAGAAATGCTGACCGCGCTCGGTCCGTGGGTGGATGAAACCTGGGCCGCACAGCACGCGCTGGAAATGGCAGAGAAAGAGATCAAGACCCTGAAGGGCAATAACTTGTTCTTCGCATGGTTCAACAAGGGCACAAGCCATGTGGCATTAAGAGAATACGCAGATGCCGCTGTTGCTTACGACCAGGCATTTGCCACCTACGCCGAATGGGACACAAAAACACAAGACCGCCCCTATCGCATCATGTGGTATCAAACGGGACCCTACTTCGCTTATTTCTATTCCGGGCGATATCAAGATGTGATCAACCTTGCCAACACCACACTGACCGACCCCGCCAGCAAGCAGGAGCGCACACTTGAAGAGTCTCTGCTTTGGCGCGGACGAGCCTACTATCAGATCGGAGATACCGAGTCTGCTGTAAGAGATTACCGCACGACATTGACCATCCATGTCAACTGGCTGCCTGCGGTGCAGGCTCTGCAAGATCTGGGATTACAACCTTGATAATGAGTTAAAAGTTACAGGTTGAAAAGTTTGAATGTTCAACCTGCATCCTTCAACTTTCCAACATTCAACCTGACACCCAACTTATGAAATTACTGCATTTCGCCGACGCACATATCGACATGGCCAACTACGGCCGCCACGACCCCGTGACAGGGCTTCCCCTGCGCGTGCTCGATTTCCTCAAATCGCTGGATACCATCGTGGATGCCGCCATCACACAAAAAGTGGACATGGTCATCTTTGCGGGTGACGCCTACAAAGACCGTTCGCCTGCGCCGACCTTTCAACGCGAATGGGGCAGACGCATCATGCGCTTGTCACAGGCGGAGATCCCCACTTTGCTGTTGGTCGGCAACCATGATATTTCTCCGTCCATTGGGCGCGCTCATGCTTTGCAGGAATTCAAAACCTTGCAGGTGCCCTTCGTGAAAGTGATCGACCAGCCCTGCATCCTCACTCCCGATGATCTGTGGGGTGTTCAGATTCAAGTCATTGGCATGCCGTGGATCACCCGCTCGGGGTTGATGGCTGTCACAGGGGAAACAGACTCCACTGAAGCATACGCACGCATCGAGGGGAACATCGGCGAGTTGATGGAAGGTTTCATTGAAGATGCCGACCCGTCTCTGCCGATCGTTCTCACGGCGCACGCCTCCATTGAAGGTGCGAAGTTCGGCGGTGAGAGATTGGTGATGCTCGGCAATGACCTCGTCCTTTCGGGCAGTTTGGTGAAGAACCCCAAACTGAGTTATGTTGCCATGGGACACATTCACAAACCGCAGGATGTAAACGAAGGCAGCCAGCCGCCGGTGGTCTATCCCGGCTCCATCGAGCGGGTGGATTTTGGCGAAGCAAAGGAAGATAGGTTCTTTGTCATTGCGGATATTGAAGGCGGAAGAGACACACAGGTCGAGTGGGTTCAACTCACAGGGGCGAGAAAGTTCATAGACCGCCGAACCGTTCTCAGGTCCAGTGAGAACGTGAACGATGCTCTTAAAGAAGCATTGCCCAGTCCGCAGGAAATGTCTGAGGCGATCGTCCGATTGTCGGTTGAATATCCCAGAGAGTGGGACACACTGATCGATGAATCTGCTTTGCGGAAATACACCGAAGGCGCGTTCGAATTTCATCTGGCGAAGCGCCCGCAGATCGAAGCGCGGGTGCGGATCCCTGAAGGGCAGGCGGTGAGCAGTTTGAGTCCGCTCGACCTGCTCGACCAATATTTCGACACTGTCAAACTGGGCGGCAAGGACGAGTTGAAGAATCTGGCTCAAGAGATCATTCAGGAAGATTCGCTGGATACATAGGCAGAGACAGCAGGAAACGGTAAAATTCACGCGCTCCACAATTGCCGATCGAAAATCATACATCCCAAATCGAACGAGGTCAGTATGTCCACAGAGCATTCACGCTATCGCTGGTTCGTGGTCGTTGTGTTTTTCTTTTTCATGCTGTTGCACCAGACAGACAAGTTGATGATCGGCTCATTGCAGGTTCAGATCAGCAATGACTTTTCACTCAACAACAAACAATGGGGATTGATCAACTCGGGCGCGCTGCTGGTGGCGACCGTGCTCTACCCGGTCTGGGGATATTTATACGATCGCTATGCCCGCACAAAACTGATCGCCTTCGCGTCGTTCATTTGGGGCGCCACGACATGGCTGAACGCCATCGTCCGATCTTTCGGCGGCTTTCTCGTCACCCGCGCCTCCACCGGCATCGACGACTCCTCCTACCCCGGCTTATTCACGTTGATCGCGGATTATTTCGGTCCCAACCTGCGCGGAAAAGTGTACGGCATTTTGCAGCTCGCGCAGCCCCTCGGTTATTTAATAGGCATGATCCTCGCGTTGATCGTCGCCCCAATGATCGGCGGCTGGCGTTCCGTGTTCTACATCACAGGCTCACTGGGCATTGTGCTCGCGGTGATCATTTATTTCGGCGTGAAGGAAATGCCGCGCGGACAGGCCGAACCCGAATTTGAAGGCATGGCTGAAATGCAAACCTTCAAGTTCTCGTGGACTGAAGCCAAAGAGATCTTCAAAAAGAAGACCATGTGGTTCATTTTCCTGCAGGGCTTCGCGGGCGTATTCCCGTGGAACGTGATCACCTTCTTCTTCTTCGGCTATCTTGAAAAAGAACGCGGCTACGACGCGAACAGCATTCTCTTTACCATGGCGCCGGTCATTCTCATCCTCGCCAGCGGATATTTTGTCGGCGGCGCGCTCGGTGATTTTGCCTTCAAGCGCACCAACAAAGGACGCATCATCATCTCCAGCGCGGGCGTTTTGCTCGGAGCGATCTTTATGTACTTCGCCCTCACCACCCCCATTGAAGCGCGGAATCAATTCTTCATTCTGATGTGCCTTACCGCCCTCTTCATGCCGCTCTCCTCCGCCAATGTCATCGCCACCGTGTACGATGTCACCGTGCCGGAAGTCCGCTCAACGGCGCAGGCTGTGGAATATTTCATCGAGAACGCGGGCGCGATCTCAGCGCCCATCATCACCGGCATCATCGCAGATGCGTTCAGTTTGCAAACCGCCATCCTGCTCATCTGCACCATCGCTTGGGGCTTGTGCTTCTTCTTCTATCTCGGCGCGATCTTCACCATCGACAAGGACACCCAGGATCTGCGTAATCAAATGGCGGAACGCGCGAAGTCCATGTAACTGGCATGCGCATCACCCGGATCGATCTTAACAACAAAAGGCAGGTGGAGGATTTTCTCCATTTGCCTTTTTCTATTTATCGGGATATTCCCCAGTGGGTGCCGCCCCTGCAAATGGACGAGCGGATCAGACTTAACCGCAAGCGGTTCCCGTTCTACAAACATTCCCACGCCGAATTTTTTCTCGCTCACGAACAAGACCGGGTGGCTGGCCGGCTTGCCGTGCTGGATAACCGTCACTACAACGAATTCAATAAAGAAGCGACCGCCTTCTTTTATATGTTCGAGTGCGAGAATAACCCCGAGGCCGCCAGCGGGCTATTCTCTGCCGCCTTCGCGTGGGCACGCTCGCGCGGGCTGACGAAGATCCTCGGCCCCAAGGGATTCACTCCGCTGGATGGGTTCGGTCTGCTCGTGAGAGGCTTTGAGCACCGTCCCGCTTTTGGCTTGCCATATAACCCAGCCTATTACCCAGACCTAATCGAATCGCAGGGATTCGAAAAGCAGGGCGAGGCGGTCTCTGGCTACATTGGCACGAACATCCAATTCCCCGAACGGATCCATGAGCTGGCAGAGCGCATTGCCCGCCGCCGCGGACTCCGTGTTGCGAGTTCCAGCACCCGCGCCGAATTGCGCAAGTTGATCCCGCACATCAAGGAACTTTACAACTCCTCGCTTGAAGGCACCACCGGCAACACTCCGTTGACCGGTGAAGAGATCGACACCCTTGCAAATCAGATCCTCTGGCTGGCAGACCCGAAGTTGATCAAGCTGGTGATGAAAGATGATCGGGCGGTTGGTTTTCTGTTCGCCTACCCCGATGTTTCAGCGGCGTTACAAAAGACCAAAGGGAAGATCCTGCCCTTCGGCTGGCTGACCCTGCTGCGGGAATTAAAAAAGACCGACTGGCTTAACATCAACGGCGCGGGTCTGCTGCCGGAATATCGCGGCTCAGGCGGGACGGCCATCCTGTACAGCGAGATGTTCAAGTCGGTGCGGGACTCGGGGCAGTTCATTCATGCCGAGGTGGTGCAGATCGGGGTGGAGAATGAAGCCATGCAAAGAGAGATGGAAAATTTTGGCATTGATTTTTACAAGACCCACAGGGTCTATCAACGGGATGTTTAAAAGAGGGATGAAATGCACAGTTCCACAGTGACAGGTACGGGCATACAATGAATGCATGAACATCTCATTATTGGGAGAGTACCATCATGACCTTGATCGTTGCTGACACCACTTGTGGACTTCCGCGCGCGCTGCTCGCACAGCGAAACATCCCATTGATCCCGCAGATCGTTGTGTTCGGAGAGGAATCTTTTCACGACGACAGGGAATTGGATACCGCCGCATTTTTGCAAAAGCTAAAAGCTTCAAAAACATTGCCCAAGACCTCCGCGCCGGAGCCGCCTTTGTACTTTCCTATTTTCAAGATGGCGCAGGAAAAAGGCGAGAGTGTGATCGTGGTCGCGCCGACCGGCAAAGCCAGCGGAACGGTCCGCTCGGCACAGACTGCCGCTCAGGAATTTCCGCAGGTCGATATCCGCGTGGTGGATACGCAGACCATTTCATGCAACCTCGGCTCGCTTGTGCTGCTGGCAGATGACATGGCAAAGGCAGGCGAATCTGCGGATGCGATCGTTGCCAAACTCAACGACCTGATCCCGCGCGGACGTATCTACTTCCTTGTGGACACGCTCGAATACCTTGCCAAAGGCGGGCGCATTGGCGGGGCGAAACGTCTGCTGGCGGAACTGCTGGAGATCAAGCCGATCTTGCAGATGAAGGACGGGCAGGTGGAGTCTTTCGAGCAGCAGCGAACGAAGAAACGCGCGTTGGCACGCCTGGTGGAGGTGACAGCGGAGAAATGCCCGGGCGGAGAGGCAGCCCATTTGTGTGTGATTCAGGTCGAGGCGGAGAATGAGGCGCAGTCCCTTGCGGCAGAGTTGAAGTCGCGGGTCGGCGTTCCGCAGATCCCCATCTACGAACTGCCCCCGGCCATCGTCGTCCACGCTGGGCCAAAAGCCATGGGTGTGGGCTTCTTCATGAAGTAGGGTATTCAAATCTGCATGGTATAATTTTGCCGCTTATTGCGAAATTCCCCACGAATGTGGTTATTTTTTGAAGGAGAACGACATGTCAGGTCATTCCAAGTGGTCCACCATTAAACGAAAGAAAGGCGTTGCCGATGCCAAGCGCGGCGCCATTTTTACAAGGCTTGCCCGCGAGCTTACCATCGCGGCGCGTGAAGGCGGCGGCGACCCCGACACCAACTTCCGCTTGCGCCTCGCGTGGGATAAAGCCCGCGCCGAGAACATGCCCAAGGATAATATCGAGCGTGCCATCAAACGCGGCTCCGGCGAAGACAAAGACGGCACCACCTTTGAAGAGATCACTTTTGAAGGCTATGGTCCGCACGGCTCGGCGTTGATGGTAACCTGCGTCACCGACAACCGCAACCGCACCGTGCCGGATATGCGTCACGCATTCAGCAAATCGGGCGGTAACATGGCCGAAGTCGGCGCAGTGGCGTGGCAGTTCGACCGCAAGTCTTACTTTGCCTTCCCTGCCAGCCAGATGAACTTTGACAAGGCTTTTGAGCTCGGCATTGAAGCGGGCGCGGATGATGTGGTGGACGGCGGCGACACGATCGAAATCTACGCGCCGGTGGAAGCCTTCAAGACCATCGCGGATGCTTTGCACAAGGCGGGTGTTCATCCCGAAGAATCGGGACTGCGCATGATCGCCAAGCAGGAGATCGAGCTCGATGTGGAATCCACGCTGAAGTTCATGAAGATGGTCGAATCCATCGAAGAACTGGATGATGTGCAGGATGTCTTCCACAACGTGAAGATGTCCGACGAAGCTCTCGCGGCTCTCGAAGCGGCGTAAACCTAAAATCTGAATTCAGAGTTCTGAATTCAGATTTTTTTCTTATGACCCTCGCACTCGGAATCGACCCCGGCACCGCCACCACAGGATTTGGACTCGTGCGCCTCACGCGTGACGGGGACCTGGTCGCTGTTTCCTATGGCATTCTCTCCACCCCAAAAGACGCCAGTCCATCGGCGCGGCTGGTGATGCTTTTCGACCAGCTCAACTCCCTGCTCAGGGAACACAAGCCTGATACCGCCGCGGTGGAAAAATTATTCTTCTCGAAGAACGTCACCACGGCCCTTGCGGTGGGACAGGCACGCGGGGTGATCATGCTCTGTCTGCAGCAGGCGGGAATCGAACCCTTTGAATACACTCCCAACGAAGTGAAACAGGCGGTCGCCGGTTTTGGCGGCGCCGATAAACGACAGGTGCAGGACATGGTACGCGCGCTGCTGCAACTGGAAAAGATCCCCAAGCCCGACGATGCCGCCGATGCGCTGGCGATCGCCATCACCCACTTGAACACCAAACGATACGAGTAACCACAAAGACACAAAAGGTTCTTTTCTTCGCGCCTTTGTGTCTTTGTGACTTCGTGGTAAAAATGGCTCTATGATAGCAACCCTGCGTGGAGAAGTTTCCCAGATCGAAGATAACGCCCTGATCGTCGAAGTCGGCGGAGTGGGCTACAGAGTCTTTGTCCCTGCGCCTTTGCGCGGAAGCGCCAAAGCGGGCGAGACGATCTTTTTGTTCACACATCTCGTTGTGCGTGAAGATGCCTTCCTGCTCTACGGATTCGAATCCCAAAGCGACAGGGAACTCTTCAACATCCTGCTCGGCGTGGACGGGGTCGGTCCCAAGGTGGCACTGTCTGTGTTATCCACCATGACCCTCGACGCCATTCAGCGCGCGGTCTTTGCCGAAGAACCAGACGTTTTGAGCCGCGTGCCCGGGGTGGGAAAAAAGACCGCGCAGAAAATGGCTCTGCACCTCAAAGACAAACTCAAGCCGGTGGACTCACTCTCCAAACTTGCGTCCATCTCCGATACCGACAGCGAAGTCATCGCCGCGCTGACCGCTTTGGGCTACTCGGTGGTCGAAGCGCAAGCCGCGCTGCAATCCATCCCCAAGGACGCGCCCGACGATACCGAGCAACGACTCAGGCTGGCGCTGGGGTATTTCCAGTAAGCTAAAGAACAAACATGGTTGCCTATACAAAGAACCTGCTTAAGCTCGCCGCCGGCAACCTTGACCTTACTCCGCAGGTGGCAGTGTATTACGTCACCATGCAGTGCAACCTCAACTGCGCCTACTGCGAAGACTTTGGTTCGCGGCGTAATCATCAGGTAACCCAAAACCCATCCACAGAGAATGCAAAGAAAATCCTGCGCGTCATCCGCTCGGGATTTTCTCGTCTTTGGCTGACAGGCGGCGAGCCGCTCATGCATCCGCAGATCCTTGCATTGCTTGATTACGCTCGGAATGAGTTGAAGTTCCGCGAGGTCAGCCTCATCACAAATGGGACTCTTCTTTCCCAATTCCTACTCCCTGATCATTTAATTACCAATTATCTCGACCGCCTCATCATCAGCCTTGACTCTGTTGACCCGAACACCTTAAACCTCGTCAGTCTGCCGAACATCCACGCAGAGAACGTGATCGAGAACGCACGCGCCGCCGCCAAGCTGCAAAAAAGCCACGACTTTCAGTTGTCGCTCAATGCGGTGATCACCCCTGAGACCCTGCCCGGCATGGACAGTCTGATCAATTTCTGCGTTGAGAATCACATCTGGCTCTCGCTCTCACCGCAGGCGGTGAACAACCTGCCGCGCTATGAGCTGGCCACCTCACAGGAATACCGCACCTTCATCGAGAAGGTAATTGTGCTCAAGAAAAACGGCGCGCCGATCCTTGGCAGCACGGCTTATCTCAACATGCTCATTGACCAAACCCCTTACGAATGCTACCCAACCCTCGCCCCGCGCATCATGCCCGACGGCTGGCTGGCCTATCCCTGCCGACCGATGGAAAAAGCGGGCGGAGAGCAGGGCGGGCGCGCGGTCAACCTGCTGGATGTAAATTCATGGGACGAAGCATGGAGCATCGCGCAGGAAAAATTTGGTCAGGCGCCCACCTCCTGCGTATCGTGTTTTCAACAGTGCTACGCCGAACCATCGCTGATGCAGGCACGTCCGCTGGAATATTTGCGCGAGCGAATCCGCGGCGTGGATTTGAGTGGCTATGCTCCGGGATAGGTCAAAGATTTGGAAGTTCAAAGGATTCGTAAATGATCAACGAAGTTTATCTGCCAAATCTCAACCTTTGCGCGTCTGCTCTTCTGCACCTTTGAGCCTATGAGCAACAGCGAAATTATCATCATCGGCGGAGGGATCGCCGGCTTAAGCGCCGCGTTGCATCTCGCGGAGCGCGGACTCAAACCGCTCGTTCTCGAAGCAGACGAAAAATATCTGGGCGGAAGGTTGCGCGGCGGCGAGACAATCCAAATTGGCGAACACTCTTTTCGGCTTGAACATGGCGTGCATGGCATCTGGTCGCAGTACCGCAACCTGCAAGCCATGCTGGCTCGTCACAGCCTGCGCCCGGTCTATGTCCCCGCGCAGGAAGAGCAATGGATCTATCGTACCGAGCAAAAGATATGGCGCATCCCCGTCGGCTCGGCCATACGCCGCTCGATCATCCCGCCGCCATTTCACTACCTGCAATTATTTTTTCGTCCTTATTTTCTTTTCGTACTTGGCTTGCGCGAACTGCCGGCGCTGTTCAACGTTTGGGCGGGGTTGAGCATGGCGGTGGGCATTGACCCGATCGCTGAAGATCAACCCATGGAGGGCATCACCCTCGGCGACATGACCCGCAAATGGTCGCCCGCGTTGAAATCATTTTTCCTTGGGCTGGCGCGCAACGGGCTTTCATCACATCCCGACGAAGTCTCCATTTCAGGTTTCATCGCTTTCCTGCGGTTTTACACATTGATGCGCCGCGACGCGTGGATGTTCTCCTACCTACCCAATGACGGCGGCACCAGCATTTGCGAACCGCTCGGAGCAAGGATAAAGCAGCTCGGAGGCGAGATCAGGCTCGGGCGCAGAGTGACGCGCATTGCCAGAGATGGAGAGAAATGGCTCGTGACTCAGGAATCAAGCTCGGGTGAGGAAACTCTGCGCGCCGGTCAGATCATCCTGGCAACGGATCCTAAAAATTCCAAACAGATCCTGCGCAATAGCTTTGGTCCACAGATCGATGACCTGTTCTTCCCGCGCGCGTTATCGAATGCCATCGTCCGTTTGTGGTTCGATGCCAAACCACGCAAGATGCCCGAAGCGGGGATCTTCACGGGCGAATTCACCCTGCATAATTTTTTCTGGCTCGACCGAATGTATAACCCATACCGCCGCTGGTCGCGCGAGACGGGCGGAAGCGCGCTGGAGGCGCACATCTACGGTCCGCCAGAAACACTGGCAGAACCCGACGCAGCGCTGCTGGCAAAGTCGATCTTTGAAGTGCAGCAGACCTTCCCCGAACTGCGCGGACATTTGATCAAACAACATTTGCAGCGCAACGCGGAAGTTCACACCCTGCCGCAGGTCGGCGCGAAGGAAAAATATCTGGGCACGGTTACGCCGTGGGAGAATCTTTTCTGCGCCGGTGATTGGGTGCGCCACCCCATGCCTTCGTTCTTTTTGGAAAGAGCCTGCGCCACGGGCATCGAAGCGGCGAATGCCGTGCTCGAAAAACACGGACTTGAAAAATGGAATTTGATCGAATACCTGCCCGCCGAACCTTTCGTGGCGTGGATCGAGAAATTAATGGTGAAAGGTCGAAAGGCAAAGGTGGCGAAGCGGAAAGGAAGGAACGGGGAACGGGTGGGGTAAAATAATCCGCAATAAAATTTGAGATTGGAAAAAAAACATGCTGAATAAAAAGATCGCATTTATCGGGCCGGGCGTGATGGCAGAAGCCATGATCGCCGGGTTGCTGCGCCAGAAGCTTGCCGACCCAAAGAACATCACCGCTTCAGGTCCGCGTGAAGAACGAGGCGTGGAGTTGAATAAAAAGTACGGCATCAAATTCACCACCAACAATGCCGATGCCGCCCATCACGCGGATGTGGTCGTGCTGTCGGTCAAGCCGCAGCGACTGACCGAGGTGATGAAAGGTTTGAAGGGCATACGCAGCGACGCGCTGGTGCTGTCCATCATTGCGGGCGCGACCATCAAGAAGATCGGCACCGGTCTGAAACACAAGGCGATCGTCCGCTCGATGCCGAACACGCCGGGGCAGATCGGCGAGGGCATCACCGTTTGGGCTGCGTCCAAAGAGGTCAGCGAAGATCAGCAAAAGATGGCGCGTTCCCTGTTGAGCGCGATGGGCGAGGAAGTGTATGTGGAAGATGAAAGTTATCTCGACATGGCGACCGCGCTCTCGGGTTCGGGTCCCGCGTATGTTTTTCTCTTCACCGAGGCATTGATCGACGCCGGCGTCCACATGGGATTCCCGCGCCGCATCGCCGAGCAGCTGGTCTTGCAGACCATCAAGGGCTCCGCTTCATATTATCAAGGCGCGAGCCGGCACCCCGCCACCTTGCGGAATCAGGTCACCTCGCCGGGCGGGACTTCTGCCGAAGCATTGTATTATCTCGAGAAGGCGGGCTTTCGCACGGCAATCTCGCGCGCGGTGTGGGCGGCGTATCAACGCTCACTGGAATTGGGCAAGGAAAAGCCCGGCCACATCGCGGATGTGGGCGAAGAAGAAAGTTAAGACCGCCAGATACTCAAACACAAAAAATGCGGATGGGTTAAAATCCATTCGCATTTTTTACTTCTCACTTTTTGCTTTTCACTGGAATCCATGTCTCTCATCACCGTCTCCTCTCTTTCCAAATCGTACGGCCCCACTGATATTTTCAGCGGGGTATCGTTCTCTGTCGCCAAGGGCGCGCGCATGGCGATCGTCGGACCCAACGGCATCGGCAAGACCTCGCTGCTGCGGATCCTCGTCGGCGCGGACGAAGCCACCTCGGGAACCGTGACCCGCTCCAAGGGAGTCCGGATCGGGTACCTGTCACAAGAGGCGGATTTCGAAATGACGGGAACTCTCTGGGAGGCTTGCGAATCTGTCTTCAGTCATTTCAAAACCGAACAAGAGGAACTGCATCGGCTCGAAGGGCTGATGTCTGACCCCGATCAACTCGATGAAGTGATGGCTCGTTACGGCAAACTGCAGGATGATTTCGAGCGGCGCGGCGGTTACACCTACCTGACCAAGATCCGTCAGGTGCTGACGGGTTTGGGATTCAGCGAAGCCGATTATCAACTCAGCATTGACCATCTCTCCGGCGGTCAGCGCACGCGCGGATTTTTGGCACGCCTGCTGCTCTCGGACCCCGACATCCTCCTGTTGGACGAACCCACCAATCACCTCGACATCGCCGCCGTTGAATGGCTCGAAGGATATTTGAGTCAGTGGGAAGGCGCGGCGATCATCGTTTCACATGACCGTTACTTTTTAGACAAGGCTTGCAACGTCATCTTCGAAATGTTCCCCGGCGCAACAGAGGTTTACCGCGGCAATTACAGCGCGTACCTGAAACAGCGCACCGAACGCGCCGCGCGCAGGCAGGAAATTTTCGAATCTGAAAAAGAAAAATTGATGAAGGAAGTGGAGTACATCAAGCGCAACGTGTCGGGGCAGAACGTTCTGCAAGCCAAGGGCAAGCTCAAACGTCTCTCGCGCATTCTGCAAGCCATCGAACAGATCGGCATGGAAGCCGCGCTCAACCAAAAGTGGAGCGAGACCGCCAGCGAAGTTTCCGTCACCACATCCATCATGGGCGTGGAGGAAGCCGAGCGCCGCGTGCGCGGACTGCAGTCACCAGTGCGGACTTTGCCCAACCTGCACCTGCGCCTTTCTTCTGAAACCCGCTCAGGCGACATGGTCATCCGCTCGGAGAATCTCAAGGTGGGATTTTCCGACAAGTTTCTTTTCTCTTCGCCCAACATTGACCTGAGACGCAGCGACTGCGCCGCCCTGATCGGGCCGAACGGCGCGGGCAAATCCACCTTCCTCAAAACCATTCTCGGTCAGATCCCGCCGTTGGCTGGGGATGTGACTCTGGGAGCGAGTCTGCGCATTGGGTATTTTGCGCAGGCGCACGAAGGGCTTGACCCGCAGAAAAGCGTCATCGACGAGATCATGGATGCGACAGGCTGGCTCCCCCAGCGGGCGCGCGAGTATCTTGGCAAGTATCTTTTCTCCGGCGATGATGCCTTCAAAAAAGTGTACATGCTCTCCGGCGGCGAGCGCGGACGACTCGCGCTGGCGAAGCTTGCCTTGCAGGATACGAATTTACTGCTGCTCGACGAACCAACCAACCACCTGGATATTCCCTCGCAGGAAATCCTTGAAGCCGTGCTCGATGACTACCAGGGCACGATCCTGCTCGTCACCCATGACCGTTATCTCGTGGATGCGGTCGCCACCCAGATCTGGGAGATCGACACAGACGAATCACATCTTGTGATCTTCAAGGGCTCATACTCCCAAATGAAGGAAGAACGCGAAAAGGAAGAGGCGCGGCGGCTCGCCATGCAAATGGAGCAGGAACCTGCCGCGGCGGTCGATAACCGCAAGGCAAAGTCTGTGGCATCGAAAGAGGAAAGAAAAAAGAAAGCCCTTAAGCAGGAACTCGAGAACAGCATTACCGCGCTCGAAAAGGAACTAGGCGAGATCGGCAATAAACTTGCAAACCCGCCCAAAGATGCCGGCGAGGTCGTAAAACTGGCAAAGGAATACGACCGCGTGCAAAAGGAAATGGATTCGAAGCTGGCAGAGTGGGAAGTGCTGGAAGGTTAAAATAAAAAAACTCCGATGCTTTCTCGCATCGGAGTTTTTTTATTTAGTATTCGATAGCCCGTTTTAGTGATCGGGCGCTTTTAATCCATTCCATCACTCTGTTTAACCCGGGCATTTGATTTACAAGATTCTTTTTCTGATTCACTACAGACATGGCTTCCAACAAGGCCTCTGGTTTACGAGAAGCAAGTTCCATTACTGTATCCACTCCTGCCGCTTCAAGTAGATCGGAATATTGCGCGCCAATACCGCTTATTCGATACAGGTCCGCGCGGTTGACCCAGCCCAGGATCACCTTTGCGCTAAGCCCAGTGGCTTTGGCAAGTTCCTGGCGGCCTTTCGGTGTGCCGCCTTTTTCCAAAAGCGCTTCTGTCGTGCGCACCCCGGCCTCACGTAGTTTGACCGCATAGGCTTCACCGATCCCTTCAATATCAGTAATTGTTGGCATTTGCTTATTCTCCTTTATTTTGATATAAACTTTAGATAAGCTTATATCATCAATGAAATAAAATCAAGACATTCATCATGTTTCTGAAACATTCTCTCTTGCGTATTAGTCATCAAACTTCCGGAGGAAGAAAAAAATGAAACAATGGCTTTATCTTCTCAGACCTGTTCGGCTTGGCATGGTGACCGAGGGACCAACCTCCGAAGAAGCTGAAATCGTCTCGCGTCACTTCGCGCGATTGCAAGAGTTGACCGCAGAGGGAGTCATCATCCTCGTGGGGCGCACCCAGAACAACGATGAGTCCACGCTTGGGCTTTGCATCTTCGAAGCGGAGGATGAATCAGCGGCGAGAAAGATCATGGAGTCTGACCCGGCCGTCGCCGGGAGAGTGATGCGCGCAGAGTTATATCCCTATCAAGTCGCGCTGATGCGTGGTCAATAATCCCCCCTCAAAAAAATTACGGCAGCGGCGGGACCTTGAGCACGATGCCCACCAAATAACCAGCCAACGCGCTGACAGTTCCGATCACCGCCATTTCAAATCCGCTCTTGATCGGTATGCCGACCGTGACACGCGCTTTGTATGCGCCAATTCCGAACAACACCAGGGCGGTCACCACCACTGAAAGCCACATGCTTGTAAATACTGGGAAAATCATAAAGGGAAAGAGCGGCACGAGCGAACCAATGATGGCAGAGAAGCCCACCAGAAGCGCGGCGCGGATCGCGGTCTTTCTATCCACTGGGGCGAGTTGATGCTCTTCCGCCATCATCACCGCCACCCACACATCCTGGCTCGCAGTGATGGTTGAAACAATACGGTCCAGTAATTCCCCTTTGAAACCCTTCTTTTCATAGATATCGCGGATCTCTTTGATCTCAAGATGAGGCGCTTCGACGATGTGGCGATACTCGCGTTCCCGTTCGCTTTGATACAGGTCAGCATCTGCCAGTGTGGTCGTAAAAGCGACCGCGCCCATTGAAA
>JAGNWT010000111.1 GCA_017985935.1 Anaerolineales bacterium
GGATTGTCCGTCATGCCGCCATCGGTCAATATCCAAACTTTGTCACCCCGCCGTTTGACCGCGCCGACCCGATACAGCGCCACGCCCGCCCGCGCCACGAGACTGCGCCCCGGCTCCAGATGCAAGTGAGGCAGGGATAGCCCGCGTGCATTGCATCCTTCAATGACGCTCTCTGAAATGATACGCACATACTCATGGATGTCCGGCTGCGGGAGTTCGTCTTCATGATAGGCAACGCCCCATCCGCCGCCGGGACTGAAATGCCAGTCGCTGCCGAATCCAATTTCTTTGGCAAGGTCAAGCCCGAGCGAGATCGCCGCTTTCAGCGGGCTGGCATCGCGGAAGTTCGAGCCCTGATGAAAATGGATTCCTTTCAACGGCAGATGGCGTTCCATGCAAAATGCCGCCGCTTCAAGCATCTCTTCGCGGGTCATGCCAAATTTGCTGTCATGTTGGCCGGTCTGTGTGTGCGCGTGATGAGTGGACACTGCAACCCCGGGCAAGAGGCGAAGCCACAGATCAGGAAATGCTGCATCTTGAGCGGTGATTAGTTTGGCGAGTCTTTTTAGCTCTGTGAGGTTATCCACCACGACCGTACCGGCGTGCTGAATTGCCGCTTTCAGGTCTGCCATGGATTTGTTCACGCCATGCACCAGAATTTTTTCGCGGGAGACGCCGCCAGCCAATGCCATGCCGATCTCGCCTTCGCCGGTGCAATCCACGAACAGGTCGTGCGAGCGTGTCCATTGTGCGATGGCGAGATTCAAAAAGGCTTTCCCGGCATAGGTGACAGAAGCAGGTGACGGGTAGAGTGAAGCGAGCGCGGAGGCGTATCCTGCCGCCGCAGAATCCATCGTCGCCCTGTCGTACACATACAGGGGAGTGCCGTGCTCCATCGCCAGTGCATTCAGGTCATGCCCGGCGATGGTCAGGTTTTGATTTTCGATTGTGGTGGTGACGGGGAAAAGTTGTAGGCGATCCAAAGAGATTACTCGTCAAAGAAAAGTTTCATCCATACTTCCCAGTTCTCCATCGGTGTTGCGGTGGGAATGGGGGTGGGGGCGATGACCGGCTCGCTGCCGGGTTTGCCGATGGGAACGACAGGCTGATCGCCTTCCATGATGTAGTGACCTTCGGTGCGCGCCCATTCCTCCACAGCCGCCGTGGACCCCGCGTAAGCGACCTGGGTGTTCAAAGCCATTTTAGTTTGTTCGGCTTGGGTGGCTACGGCGCGGACTTCGTCGCGCTGTTCGTTCAAACGGTTCAGTTCTTCAAGACGCGCGTTGAATTCGATCACGGTCAGGATCAAAATGAAGATGCCGAGGAACACCACGAAGCGCCGGATATTGATGGGAATGGAGGTCATGCCTTTATCTTAATCCGAATTGCCCGCGTTGACAAGAAAGGTTTTCTTTGTGGTAAAATCCTCGTCCGCAGAGCGTAGTACCCTTCGTTCTGACACCACTCAAAAAAGGGCTTAAAGAAAATGAAAGTAATGCTTGTCAAAGATGTTTACAAACTCGGGCGCGCTGGGGACGTGAAGAAAGTCGCCGATGGCTACGGTCGTAACTTCCTCATTCCGCAGGGTCTTGCTGTTCTTGCCACTGAAGGCGCGTTGAAGCAGATCCAGAAGATCAAGGCTCAGGCTGAGATCCGCCGCGCGACCCAGAACAACGAACTCAAGGGTCTTGCCGACCAGGTCAAGGAAGTGACTTTGACCTTCGCTGCCAAGGCTGGCGACACGGGCAAATTGTACGGCTCGATCACCACGCAGGACATTGCCACCGCGCTGACCGAAAAGGTCCGCTTCGAAGTGAAGCGCCAGCAGGTGGATATCCAACCCATCCGCGCACTCGGTGAATTCACCGCTCACATCCGCCTGACGATGGACCTCGTTCCCGAGATCAAGATCATCGTCCACCGCGAAGGCGAAAGCGCCGACGGCTCTCATGCTGAAGAAGAAGAGAAAGCGAAGAAGGGCGGACGCAAAGCCAAGGAAGAAACCCCGGCGGTTGAAGAAGCTCCTGCCGCCGAAGCCACAGCCGAATAAAGATCAACCCACATCACCGGCGAAAGTCGGTGATGTTCGTAATACAGTAAAATACCTTCATGCCCGAGTCCATTGGTCAGCAGTTAAAAAAAGAACGAGAAGCGCGTTTTCTTACGCTTGAAAAAGCGTCTGAAGCCACGCGCATCCGTGTCGTTTTTTTGAAGGCGCTCGAAGCCGACGATTACTCGGTCATGCCGTCTGCGGCGCAGGGACGCGGATTTTTGCGCAACTACGCCGAGTACCTTGACCTGAACATCGACCTGATGATCGAAGAGATCCAGCGCAGCGCGGTTCCCGTGGAAGTGAGCGGACCCCTGCCGCAGGTCAATCTGGTCGAGACGGAGATCCCTCCGCTTGTGGAAGAGCAGGAGGAGGAAAAGCCTGCGCGGTCTTTCTTAAGCTCGTGGTTCGGCCGCCGTCCGAAGGTGCAGCCTTTGCCCGAGCTTGAATCTCCCGAAGCGGAGACTCAGCCCGAGGAAAAGTCCGTGCCGATGGAGGCAGAGCAGGTTGAGGTTAAGGATGAACCGAAAATTGGAATCCTCTCAAAGATGCAGGGATGGTTCCGATCCCGCTTTGAGAAAAAAGAATCCCAGCCTGAGCCTGAAGCGCCGGTTGTGGTTGAACCTGAAATTCAAAGGAATGTTCCGTCACAGCCAGCGGATGTGATCTTTGCCGAGATCGGGCATCGCCTGCGCGAACGGCGCGAGCTGATCAGCCTGACCTATGAAGAAGTGGAACGTCATACCAAATTGCGTGCCGTGTTCGTGAAGGCGTTGGAAGAAGGCGCGTTGGATAAACTGCCTTCGCCGGTGCAGATGCGCGGCATGCTGGCGAATTACGCGACCTTTCTTGATCTTGATACCGATGCCATCCTTTTGCGCTTTGCCGATGGATTGCAGGCGCGGCGTTATGAAAAATATGCCGAGACTCCCCGCGATAAGATTCAGACCGAAGTGGTGACATCCATTCCGATGCTGCGGAGTTTCATTGCAGGTGATCTGGTGTTTGGCGTGGTGATGATCGCCATTTTGATCGGGCTTGGAATTTGGGGGGTGGGGCGGGTGGTCAACTCGCAGGATGATCAAAGCGCGGCACCCACTTTGCCTGCGTTGAATGTGGTGAATAGCACGCCTTCGCCCATCTCTCCATCCGAGATTGACCTGACCGCCTCTCCTGTTGAAACTCCGTTGGCGACGGCGTTGGAAGCTGTTGTAGATGGGACGACGACTGTCGAAGCGCCGCCAACTTTGGGTGTGGATGCGAACGTGATCGTGAGCATTTTTGCCGTGGAGCGCGCTTTTATCCGCGTTTCGGTGGATGGAGAACTGGTATTTGAAGGACGGGTTGTGCCGCGCGAAGAAATGACCTTTGAAGCGGTGGATCAGGTGGTGATCCTGACGGGCAACGCGGCGGCTCTGCGAGTGACCTACAACGGACGCGACCTCGGGTTAATGGGCGCAGTGGGCGAAGTGGTGAATCGGGTGTATTTGATCTCTGGCGTTGCCACACCAACGGCGACCATCCCGCCGACCCCCACGAATACCCTGCCTGTCACCGATACGCCGACACCAACCGCCACACCGACCTTGGTGCCGACTTCCACACCGGCAAGCGGCGGATAATATTTTGAATTTTTATAGTTAGGAAACTTATGGCAAAAAATACATTTCACTTGATCTCAATGGGCTGCGCCAAGAACACGGTCGATTCCGATTCGATGGCGCAGCTGCTTGTACGTGACGGCTATTCCGCTCTGGACGACCCCGATAAGGCGTCGGTGCTGATCGTCAACACTTGCGGGTTCATCGGACCCGCAAAGGAAGAATCCTATAAAGTGTTGGGCGAGCTTGCCAGATCCAAACGGAAGGGGCAGGTGTTGATCGCCGCGGGCTGCCTTACCCAGCGTTATGGCGTGGAGGTCGCGCAGAAGATTCCCGGCATCGATGGCATTCTCGGCACGCGCCGCTGGATGGATGTGGTGCAGGTCGTGAATGAACTCCGCAAGGGCAAACGCCCCGAGCCTGTGTATCACCTCCCCGATGATGCCACCGTCGGCGCGGACGAGCATGATGCGCTGCGGGTCAGCGTGGCGGGCGCGAGCGCCTACCTTAAAGTAGCAGACGGCTGCCGCCGTCCGTGCGCGTTTTGCGCCATTCCGCTCATCAAAGGCACGGCGGTTTCGCGCCCGGTTGAGTCCATTATTCACGAAGCGCGGATCCTGCGTGACAACGGCGTGCGTGAGTTGATCCTCATTGCGCAGGATACGACCGATTACGGTCACGATCTGGGATTGAAGGACGGTCTCGCCGTCCTGCTCGAGCAGTTGACCGACTCTGTGCCAGACATGGATTGGATCCGCGTGATGTATGCCTACCCGGGCTATGTCACTGACCGTTTGATCGAAGTGATGGCGACCCGCAAACAGGTCCTGCCGTATCTGGATATGCCCCTTCAGCATGCGCACCCGAAGACACTTTATCGCATGAAGCGCCCGTCGAACATTGAATGGGTACACAAGACCCTGGGCAAGATGCGCTCTGCGATCTCTGATCTGGCGATCCGCACGACCTTCATTGTGGGGTATCCCGGCGAAACAGAGGAAGAATTTCAGGCGCTGTATGATTTTGTGAAGGAAACCCGCTTCGACCGCGCCGGGGCATTTCAGTTTTCCTTTGAGCCGGAGACAACCTCCGCGCCGCTGGGCGACCCGATCCCTGCCGAGGTCAAGCAGGAACGCTACGAGCGTTTGATGGAACTTCAGCAGAGCATCTCTTTGCAGGTCAATCAGTCTTATGTGGGCAAGACATTAGATGTTCTGGTCGAAGGCTATAACAATGGATTATCCGTTGGGCGTTCATATCGTGACGCGCCCGAGGTGGATGGTTTGATCCTGATCGAGGGCAAGGCTGAGGTGGGCGATATTGTCCCCGTTCGAATCGGCGGCGCGATGGCTTATGACCTGACAGGTACGCTGGTCACCCAACCGTTGATCAAGTTGTGAAATAATCTTTCGGCTTGAAATAAAAAAATCCGCTGAATGTCAGCGGATTTTTTTATTAGGATGCTCTTGCGAATGCGGTTGCGCCGAGGATCAGTGCCGAGAGGATCAAATTGACCCTGAGCAAAGTGGTTTCGCGGCGTTGAAGCTTTGCCAGCAGTTCGGGGTCGGCGGTTTCTTTTCTCAGCAGGGTGCGATGGATGGCGGGCAGGACTTCCCAGGTTTGGATGGCGCTCACCACTGCCATGACCACAGCAAGCCCGTGCTTGATGAGGATGGACAGCGACCATTGCGTGCTGACCGAGAGCAACCCATCATAATGCGGGCTGGTGCTCAACTGAAAGAGTCCGGTCACCACCAGCAAACCCATGCAAAACCACGCGAGCGGCTCAAGTTTCTTTTGAAGGGCAGAGATAAAGCTGAGTTGATCGACCAGTTTCAAGGTCCGCTGTGAAGCGGGGAGGACAAGCAGGTTGATGGCGGCGAGGCTTCCGATCCACGCTACGGTTGCCAGCATGTGCAGCCAGTAGATGATCGCCAGCACCCAGGAGGGAGGTGTGGACATGGTTTAAGGCGTGGGCGCGGTGGGAACGTCGGTGGGGGCTTCTGTCAGCCCGAGGGTGGGTGTGGGCTCAAAAGTGGGGGTAGCCGGGAAGCATTGCACAAAAGAGTCATCGGCGTACCCTGCGGCGGGGTTGTCGAGCTCGCCCATGCCTGAGGCTATCTGATACATATTGTAGGCATCGCAAAATTGCTGACGCTTGTAAAGGTCATCACCGTAGCGCATGGCTGCAATATAAAGGCGGTTGGATGCGGTCATGGTGCCGTCCCACATGGAAGGCCAGCCTGCGCCGACCTGACTGAAGTAGGTGTATGCCTGCTGCCAGTCCAACTCCCAGAAACTTGCGCCAACCAGATACATGCGCGCGCCTTCGCGCAGCCCGTAGGCTGTGTTATCCAGCGGACCGAAACGCTCGGCCAAAGTTAACTGATAGATGCCGCCTTCAAGGTTTCCCGCTTGAAGGATGAGGCTATGACCGTAATTGCGCAGGGCAAAATAATACATGCCGTCCACTTGCGCGGTTTTATAGGAAGGATCCAGCTTGCGGATGGTGTCCAGAGCGTTCAATGCGCCGGGCCAATCCTGGGCGGCGATGAGTTGCTGGGCGCGCTGGTACGCGCTCTCCGCGCCGCTGAAATCGGGAGTGGATGTCAACGTGGGAGCCGGGCTTGGGGTGGGAATGACGCTGATGACCATGACCTCGGTCAATTTTTCAGCCGCGCCCGGATATTCAGGATCGTTGGCGATGATGAATTCCAGACGTTGGATGGCCGCTTCGTAGCGTCCAAATTCAATATCGACCAGAGCGAACTGATACTGCTCGGCAAGCTGCTTTGTAACCACTTCGTTTTCTGCAGATACCCGGTCATTGAGACCGGCAGCGTAGCCGCCGTAGGCTCCCAGCCCCGCCAGCACGAGAAGTCCCAGAATTCCCAAAAGAATGGATTTCCAACGAGAAGGTTTTTTGATCGGTTTTAGCGGTTGGGTATCATCCGCCTGTACCGTTTGAGTAGGTTGTGTTGATTCGGTATTTTCAGACATGGCATTATTATAAATTGAATAATTGTTTTGCGTCAGACCAGACGATCGCAAGGGAGATGATTCCGCCTGCAACCATTCCCAACAGGGCGGTGACGATCGCCCCGCCGGGCAGGTACAACGCGATGAGATACGTGCTGACTCCGCCGATAACTGCCGCGATCAACCCTTTCATCACCGCCCCGCCAACCACGATCGGCTGGTGCGTGCGGTTGGAGAGCCAGCCAAAGAGGATGATCGCCTCGATCAGGAGCGCGATCTCTGCAAAGGCGATGATCGGCGCGCCGATCTCCCTGAAGAAGGTCAGCCCGACGAATCCAATTCCCAGGAACATCACGAGCCGTAGTCCCACCGCGTAGAGCGGGAACATCGGTTCCTTGCGGGCGTAGAAGGAACGTGCCGCGACTTCATGAATGGTGAAGCCGGTCAGTGTCATTAGGTAGGCGCGGGTCGTCCATGTGATGAGGGTGGAGGTGGCTTCGTCGAAGCCGAAGACGCCGCGCACCAGCGGGTGGATCCCCGCCGCCATGACCGCCGCAATGGGGATGGTGAGCGAGATCAAAACCCGCAGAGCGCGCTCAATCGTCGAGCGGAAGCCGGTCCAGTCGCCGCGTGCCGCGAACTCTGAAAGTGTGGGAAGCATCGCTGTGGCGATGGCCGTTCCCAGGATCGTCTCAGGCACCTGCATGATCATCCAGCCGTAAGTGAGTGAGGTCACCGCGCCGACCTGGTCGAGGCGTGAGGCGAGGTTGTCGCGGGCCAGCACAATGATCTGAATTCCACCCATCGTCAGCAGGCGGGGAGCCATCAACTTCAAGGCTTCGATCAACCCGGTGTGACGGATGTTAAGCGAAGGCGTCCAACGGAAGCCTAACTTGAAGAGCATCGGTAATTGAATGAGCAGGTGCATCGCCGCGCCGATGATGACCCCGTAGACCAATCCATGCACGCCGTAAGCCGGTACCAGGAAGATCGCGCCGAAGATCTGCCCAATGTTGTACATGCTGGGCGCCATGGCGGGAAAAATAAAATGCTGGTTGGCTTGCAGCGAAGCCATCACCAATCCGCTGATCGAGAAGATGATCGTGCCGATGAGATTCAAGCGCATCAGTTCAGCGAGCAGTGTGCGCTGTTCCTGACCGAAGCCGGGCGCGATGCCGAGTTTGGCATCCACCAATTGCTGGGCAAAGATGGCGATCAGGATCGCGAAGGTGCCTGTCACCAGAAACGCCACGTTGGCCACGCGCGAGAACAAATCCCATGCGGCGGCGCGGTCTTTGGTGGTGAGGTATTCTGTCAGCAGGGGGATGAACGCCATGGCCAGCGCGCCGCCCGAGATGAGCGCGAACAATACATCGGGCAAATTATTCGCGGCGTTGAAAGTATCCAGCACTCCAACCGAGTCGGAATATTGGCGCGAGATGATCCCCGTGCGCACGAAGGCCAGAACTTTATCGATCAGAAAAAAGAACGCAATGATGAGCGAGTTACGGGTAAGACGGGATAATTTGTTCATGCGGTTAGTGATTGGGCGGCGTGAGGTCCACGCCGGGTAATTTATCTGCGAGCTGGTGAGTCTTGTGGATCAGGACCGGCAGGCATTGGGCGCAAATATATTTTGCTTCGCCTTTGAAGGTGAGCGTGATCAAGGGAATGACCTCATCTGTCCGTTCGCAGTTAATGCATGCTTTATTGTTTTCTACGTGCATGGTTTTCTCCAGTTTATTTTTCCATGTTGGCAGGCTGCAACCGGCCAACTTTCAATGTTTGACCTATAAAGTGCCTTTGACTGTTCCGCCGTCCACAGTGAGCATTACGCCGGTGATGTACGCGGCGGCGGGCGAGACGAGGAATGTCGCGGCGTTGGCGAATTCTTCGGGAGTCGCCATCCTGCCAAAGGCAGATTGCTCCGCTTGTTTGCGGGTCTCATCCTCGACCGAGGAATGATTCGCCGTTGCGCGGACGGTCATTAACTCTGTGACACGCTCTGTCTCCGTCCAGCCGGGCAGGATCGAGTTGACGCGGATGCCTTCTTTGCCGAGTTCCAGCGCGAGCGATTTGGTGAGTCCCACCGTTGCCGCGCGGACGCTGTTCGAGATCAGCAGGTTGGG